>CALRXZ020000004.1:0-64111 GCA_943372255.1 Chitinophaga pinensis | reverse complement strand
CTGTTAAGCTGGCCTTCAATTTTTCTTCTGATAAAATCTATGGTAGGATAGGGGTGCATGCTATTGGTCAAGCAACCATCAATAATCCTGTAACGCAAAAGGGCAGATTTGTTACTGGGCATGGAAATAATTCTGGGTTCACAAACAGGTTACCAATAGGTGGGCATCACCATTGGGATCTTGCAGTATCAGATTCCGGGGGGGGAATCAGCTAAAATTAATTAAATTGAAGGATATGTATGATTTTATTGGAGACATTCACGGGCATGCGGATAAGTTAGAAGCCCTCTTTGAGAAATTGGGTTATAGTAAAAAGGATGGGGTTTATCAGCACTCTGAGCGGAAAGCTTTTTTTGTTGGAGACTTTATTGATAGAGGACCAAAGATTAGAGAGACGCTTCAGATAGTAAAGAGCATGCTAGTAACCAATAACGCTAAAGCGGTAATGGGAAACCATGAATACAATGCTATCTGTTTTCACTATCAGGAGTCTAGCGGTGGACACTTGAGAAAACACAAAATCAAAAACATTATTCAGCACTATGAAACATTAAAACAGTTTCAAAATAAACAAGTCGAATACGAGGAATATATTAATTGGTTTAAATCTTTGCCCATCTATTATGAAACAAATGAATTTAGGGTTGTTCATGCGTGTTGGGACCAAACCAATATTGATTATTTAAAATCGCAAGCTCTATACGCTGGAAAATTAAATGAAGAACAAATTTATGAGTCAGTTGATGAGGGTTCTCCTTTTAACATTGCCATTGAAGAAACACTAAAGGGAAAAGAAATATCCATGCCTCCTGGTTTATCATTTACAGATAAGGATGGTGAAGTTAGAACAGAGATTAGAACTAAGTGGTGGGAAGATCCAAGTAAATCTAGTTACAAAGACATCAGCATTGAACCGCTAGACAGTTTACCAGATACCAATGAAGATACTTCATTCTTAAAGAGTACCAACTTCTATGCGGAAGACAAGAAACCCGTTTTCTTTGGACACTATTGGTTAAAAGGAAATCCCACCATCAACCGAAATAATATTTGTTGTTTGGATTATAGTGTTGCAAAAGAAGGGAAGCTTGTTGCTTACAGATTTGATGGGGAGCAGGTTTTGAGCAATGATAAGTTGGTGTATGTTTAACTGATTACCGGATAATAGATCTCACCCCAATTCTCTTCTGGATGCAGTAGCATGATTTCAATGACCAACGGGACAAGTAGTTTGAGCATATTATTTCCGTCTTTCACCTGTGAACGGTTTACATCACTTTTGAATGTTGCGCCTCCGTGCATTAATTGATTGCGCAAAGTATAAAGTCTGTCTAGGACCACTTCTAACAAAGGTTCCACTTGTTGTTTGGAAAGGTATTTCATGGAATCCTCTACAGATTTATGATAGGACTTTTCCCAATCCTTGATTTCTCCACGTTGAAAATCCCAGAAGGGTTTGAATACATATTTGTTTTCTATCAACAGTCTAACAGGACCAGAGAATTGATTCCATAACAAGTGAAAGAAACGCATTTCAACATCGTGCTTAACCAGTTTTTTCACAAACTCACTAAAGCTTTCTCTTTCTGTTAATAATTCTCCTTTAGATAAATTGTTGGCATAACAGGCATTAAATCCAATCCAAAGACTGATATACTGAATGTCTAAATTGTCTTTGATTTCCTCCGCACACTTAAGCCAGCTAATTGCACGATGCAGACGAACAGCGTGGTGTTCTGTTAACGAATCTTTATTCGCCTTTAATTGGGCTTTTAATTTTTTGGCATCCATACACTAGGGGTAATTGTTAATAGGAGACTGGCTAATAAATATACTTTTAATTTTTTATGCTTTCTTACTTTTGCATTAATGAATTTGGCTTTTCAGCATTTGATAAATAGTGTTTTATGAATGATTCTTACACCTATGCAATAATTGCTATACCTCTGTTTATCTTTTTTGCCTATTGGTTATATAAACTGTTTTCTTTAGGATCAAATATTAGCAAAACAGATACTTCAACTAAATCATCGCCCCGTTTCTTTAAAGGAAATTTCAATACCAGCAATTCAGATTTTACAACTAGTCCATCACCCAGTTCCACTAACCCTAATAGTGGCAGCTTATCTACCGTAAATAGCTTTCTGCACAATCAGGAACTGAACACAAAGAAATACCTGGTTAAAACAGAGGGAGGTGGAACTGAAAGAATATTTGATACTGGACCTGAAGAAGAGCGCTTATTGAAGGCAGAGAAATACTATAGTTTTGTTCTACAAAATTTCAGATTTAGTCAATTAAAATCAATGTCCTCTTTTGATACTGGTAATTCTTCTATCAATATTTCTCTTGTCTGTTTAAAAAACAATAATGGTGTGTTGGAAGAAACAATTATAAAATCCCATAAGGAAAATATTGATCGTTAATTTACTCCTCTTCCCCAAACCACCTAAACCTAATCTCTTCTTCAGTAGTTACATCAAGCGGATTGCCCCAATAGGTTTCCATATACCCGTAGATATTGATGGTAATATTACTGACAAATTTTCGGCCAATGCCTGCGTAGTTGAATGACCATCGTTGGTCAAAATTGATGTCCCGTGTTGCAGATGCTATATTGTTCAAACTTTCCATTGTAATCAAATTTTTTCTTTTGTATAAATAAGAGATGATGTTATTATCTTCTCACCCTAGTAAATAGAATCTCCAGTTTATTTAAAAGCTTTTCAAATAGTTCAAAGCTTTCTTTCCCACTACAGCTTTCCTTAATTTTAAAAAGTAATTCTGACTTTTCGGAGACATAAAAATGATTCTTCAATTTCTTGGTTCCCTCTTCTGATACATAGATAAATTCCTCACTTTCGTAGTTGTCATATAGTTTCCAGTAATCAACTACCAAACGGTTGCTATCAAAATATGCTAAGCTTTCTATATCTACTTTATTATCGTGGTATTTATATAATTCCTTTTCCAGGGTTGTTTCTTTGGGACCCACTTCCAAGACAACTGATTTTTGAGGCTTGGGGATATTGGTTTCATAATTACCCCTTGTAGCGCTTAACATTAAACCACTGCATAGAATTGAATAATCATTGCAAGGTTTGTCTAAATACTTTTCTTTAAATGAAATTCTATCTAAACCAGTTTCTATGTGCAAGTGGAAGTCACCTGAAAAAATTGCCGGGATTGTTCCAAATGTGTCCCACCATTGTTTCCATTTGGTTTTTCTAAATTCAAAAATGGCATTGTTGTGTACAATCACAATTTGGTGTTCAGATCCAAAATTGCTTTGTTTAATTGCAGTGCTTACATAAAAGGAGATTCCTCTCCAGGTAATAATACCACTAAAGAAATAATTGTCTCCGTCTTTGGGTTTTGAAATAATCAGTTCCTGTAACATAGCATGAGTTTTTATTGTTAAAAAATCACACCAGGAAAAATGAGCATGGGATTTACATTTTATTTTGACTGTAAGTCCTCATCATTTTACCACCGCGGAGTTGTTGCTCTCGGTTGGTACCCATTCAAGGGTTCTTGATGATAATGTGAAGATAGGAATTTTAATCATTAACGCTATCCTAATAATCAATTAAGTCAATGGTTTAAATTTTATTCTAATTTGGTACTTTAAGTACCGATAATACTAGTAAAATAAACCTACTCTTGATTTCAGCAGCTGTTGCAGTTTAGTGAATAGTCAATTCAAGTTTTCTATTCAAGCCTTGTTCAATAAGTCTGTACAGAGTTGATAATTGAATATCCGCTCTACCATTCTCAATCCTTGAGATATAACTTTTCTTAGTTCCCGTCTTTTCTGCCATTTCAGCTTGTGTCAAATTTGCTTTTTCTCTTTCTTCTTTTAACAACTCACCTAAAATAAAAGTCTGCGATTTTGTTTCAAATTCAGAACGTGTAACGGTTCCCCTTAGACCATATTTTTTGTCTAAGTGTTTGTCCCAAGAAACAACTTTATCTTTTGCTTTTTTTGCTACTTCCTTTTTCATTTTCTGCATTTTCTGTAGATCATTGAAAGGTAACTAATTAGTGAACTTTTACAAATAAATTAGGGACTTTTGTCTACCTATTTAAAATATTGGCGACTTATTCAGCTATTATCTGCGTTTGCTGAAATTTATATTTTCACTTAGTGCTTTAAGTGAAAATATAAATAACTGTATTTGCAGGAAACACCCGTTTTTGGGTATTTCAAGGTATCATCTGTGTAAGTCAGCAATTTTTAGGCAGTTCTGGTACCAGGAAAACGCCAAACTCGGAAGTTTTGATATTAAGTAAATGATAATCAGTTATTTGTATTGAAACCCAAAGAATGAGAATAACCTAACCTAAAAAACCCTCAGTTCTTCCATCAAAGACGGCCTATTTTTAAAAACAGTTCTTAGTATGTTCACAATCTTTTGGACATTGGCCTGCCCGCCACTTTTATATAGTTTGACCAACTGTTTTACTATCTCTTTATAGTTAGACCTTGAATTGGCTAATTGAGCGTATTCAATAATGGCTGTTCCGTATAGGTTTTTCCACTCTTCAGGATAATGCTGTAATAAGGGTAATTCATATTTGGTTAATTCAGCAAAACTTGAATTTACTGAAATCAATTTCAATAACTGATCCCATTGTTCTTCCCAGATATAAATGTCTGCCTGTATTGGCCTAGCATTCCATGGATGCAGTTTTTTGGTTGCTTGTAGAAGTTCATTTAGCATTGTTTCCCAGTTTTTGGATAACGTATGCTTTTTCAATAATTGGTAGTAGGTTTCCCTTTTTTCAGGATGTTCAAAAAACAATTCTTTAGCGTACGATACAATCTTTGGGGATTGGTCTTGTATTTCTGCAACTTCCAATAAAAATAATCTCCAAGATGCAGCATAACCTGGTCGGCTATGTTTATCTTGTTCAATTCCTGCTTCTGCTAGTTCTATTGCTCTACTATAATTTTTTTGCTCAATGGCAGTTCTAATTGCATCTGCTCTAAACGCACTATTTTGCAAATTAGATTCTAAATAGTCATTGGCTTCTTGCTCCCTCCCGGAATGTAATAGAATTTTAAATCTGATAATCTGAACATCTTCAATATGTGCTTTTTTTATATCGGCATGATCAATGATGTTCAACAGTGTTTCTGCATCTTGAGAACTTTGTCTAAAATTAGCTGCTATTTTTAAAAAACTGATATGCCAATCCCAACCAACAAATTTCTTTTGAACAAAAGCTTCTAAACTATATTCAAAAATGAGGCACTTTAAAGCTTCCTCACCTTCCTTCCCTGAAATTTGTTTGATATTATCAAATGAAAGTTCAATGATGGTGCTCAATTCAGCATTACTATCATCTAAAAAATTAAGAGACCTAATTAGCTCTTCAATAATAGCCAAACTAATAAATGCTGCTATTATATAGTTTCCTTTTTCAAGGTGTAAGACAGCTACTTGGTATTTTTCATAAACAGCCCTAGCTATTAGACCAACATTTTTCCAAGGGTTGTATTTGTCTTTATTGGTTAAGCCTGTGATAATTTTTCTAATCTGCTTTGCATAATATGTAATGGAAGCTTGATCATTTTTATCTGCAAAATGATCCAATATCATTTGAGCAATTGACTGATTATTTTTACTGAGGTAGACTAAAACATCTACCAACGCTTCCTTTTGCAACTGTTCAACTATTTCAGCAACCTGTTCTGGTATAGTTTTCTTTTTACTGGCTTTTTTTGCTACCGTTTTGGGTTTAACCAATTTCTTTTTAGGGGCCGCTTGTTCTAAACCCAGTGTTTCTTGTTCCATATAAAAAATCACTGCGGCCACATGTTTACACACCAATCCTTGATCATACAAACAAGTACAATGAAAATGGGATATTTCCGCTTTTTTAATGGACATAGTTACCAGGTACTCATTAGTACCCTGAACAATGGCTTCATATTCCCCTTTGGCAGTTTCTACAAGCTCTGAAACCGCACCCTTCTTAAAATAAGCTAGACCCTTTTTTAAAACAGGTTCGTCAATATAAAATTCAAAGTCGTTTAATGGGATGTACATACTGTTGTTTAGAAATTTCTAAATAAACAATGCTATTTCAAAGCAAAAGTTATTTCCAACTGTTCAATTATCTGTTCCAAGGTTGTATTTCCTGCTCCTTGTTCTTTCAGTAATTGTTTAATGTCAGGATTTTCTTTTCTGATTGTGTTGATATATTCAGTTAAATCCTGTTTTACAATATCAGGAATAAGTATCACATTATTTGGTGTTAAAGTAGCCGTTAAACGAATCACATCATTTTTATGTTTAGAAATGTCTTCAGATTTTACCTCCTGTCCTTCAGATTTTCTTTTTGTGTTATTTAAAAATGCTCTTGCTTTAAGACAAATCAACGCAAAATCATTAGCAAGATGAAGGCCATCAATAATTTGTGTATTTGATAATGCAAATCTGTAGTATTCTTCATTCAACAGAATAGCTGATAAACTAGATGTTTCTTCTCCAACAGGAATGTTGGTTAAATGCATACCAGCAATCTCCTTAATTAAATCTGGCTTGCGGGAAAATAACTCAATCATTTTCGGAAATCCTTCTGTCTGGGGTTTGATAAATCTGTAAAACTGTTTTTTCTCTCCAACTTGTGCAATTGCATACTCACCATCTTTTATAAATTGCCAAAAATGGTTAACAAACTCATCTGAAAGCGCTTCAACTATAAGTATTATATCAATATCCTTTGTTGCTCTAAATGGCAAACCCTTTTGTTCCATTTGCCAATCACAAGCACTACCTCCAATTAAAACATAATGATCCGTGTACAATTCAAAATGTTTTATAAATATGTCTAAACCAACTACCATTGTATTTCATTTATGAGATCTTCCAAAGCGCCCTTCACTCTTTCATCTTCTTCCTGTTTCATGGATAAATAAAGTGATAATTTATCTACGTTTTTATTTTCTGAAAGTATTGCTGGATTATATAACCATACTTCAATTCTGTTATCACCGTATTTTTTATCTAACCCCCTTAGAGTTCCTAATGTTTTCATAGACCTAAATTCATCCTTACCTATAACATATGTTTTCCGATTACTCTCTGATAACATTGTAAAATTTGATAAAGCTGAATCACCACCAATTCTAAAATCATTGTTGTTCAGAATTTGATCAGTGAACCAAACTTCACGAATAGGTGAACTCAGAATTGGTAGAATATTTCTCCAAAGCTCTTTACCCAGTGATTTAAATCTAATTGATTTTTCTTTGACTCCTTCAATTTCAATTATTTCAAAACGATGAAGCTCTTGAATTATACGAGAGACAGTCATTGTTGAATACTGTACCTTTTTTGCAATTTCTTTAAAGGGTAACTTTTCTAGAGATGCTACTTCTAAATGATAAAGTAAAACGCATTGAGCCGGTGCGGTTAAATATTTAGAACTTGATTCAGCTTTATTTTCAGATGATCGGTTAGTATCATTTAATTGCAGCAAAAATTCAGGAATGTACACCTGTCTAAATGGTTGAACAAATGATATTCTTCTTTCTATTATTCTTTTCCTTTCCCAACTTTCAATCTCATCAAAAACAAAAACAATGGGAAGGCCTAAAAACTGTTGGAGTTGTTGTCCTTGTTTTTTAATTTGATCAGGTGTAAAGTGCGCATCAGATTTCAGTTTTGCCCAGATAACATTTTGCCCAACAATTGAACCAGTATATAGAACATAACTTCCTTTGAGATACAAAGGAAGTTGAGCCAAATCCTTTTTACTAAGTGGCAATATTTTGGTCATAAGACCAAAATACTCTTCAAGATATTTACTGATTGCTTCCATTCAAATACAATACTAACATAAAATTTGCACACTAACAAATAAATTGTTAGTGTGCATTATAAATGATATTAAATTGATTATCAATTAATAAATATTCTATTCCACCTTTTTGAACTCAGATTCATCGCTATTTTTCTTATTAGGCAAAGACATAACTAATGCCTTGCATTTAAAATGGTGGTTGCGTGTCTTTCCCATTTTTGCGGCGAATAAAGACGCTATTCACCGCATTTCAATGGTTTAGAGTTGAATTTAATACCCTTCATCCACCCAACAATTAACTATTTGAAAAATGCCAAACTCGGAAGTACGTACTAAGTTTTCCCATTTATCGCTCATTATTTTCAAATTTATCGCTCATTAATGGGGGTTTTTGAGCGATAAATCGTACTTTAATGAGCGATAACGTATTATATGGCCAGAAACTCAACCGTTCCAAAAGAAACAATTTTGGAATTTATTAAAACTCACCCAGCATGCTCTTCCACCGAAATCTTGGAAGGTATTGGTTTTAATAAAAGCATTGCTACACTTAAAAGAACCTTGCAAGAGTTTGTAAAGGAAGATTTAGTGGTTGCCACTGGTGTGCTAAAAAGTAGAAAGTATTCCATCAGTCCTTCCTACCAAATTTTAAGGCCAGTAAATTTGGAACATTACTTTCAACAGGAGATTGATCAAAGAATTATCCATGAAAATTTTAGTCATGATTTATTGAGGAATGCCCTTAATCAAATTTCCTTGTTCACTAATGACCAACTACTGGCTTTGGATCAATTAAAGGATAAGTTTAGAGAAAATGCTTCTAAGCTTAGCGGCGGAGAATTTAAAACAGAAATGGAAAGACTGGCCATTGACCTTAGTTGGAAGTCTTCTCAAATTGAAGGAAATACTTATTCTTTATTGGAAACCGAACGTTTATTAAAATACAAAGAAACTGCTGCTGGAAAAACAAAGGATGAAGCATCCATGCTGCTCAATCACAAGTCAGCATTGGATTTTATTATTGACCATCCGGATTATATTCACCCGCTTTCTGTTTCAAGCATTGAAGATATTCATAGCATACTCATCAAGGATCTTGACATTACAAGAAATATTAGAAACAGGCGTGTAGGTATTTCTGGGACAAATTATAAACCGCTTGATAATGAGTTTCAAATAAAAGAGGCGTTGACCGATATGTGTCAATTGATCAATGAAAAAGAAAATGTTTTTGAAAAAGCGCTATTAGCACTTGTACTCATTTCTTATATTCAACCCTTTTCTGATGGCAACAAAAGAACGGCAAGAATTATCAGTAATGCAATTTTAATACACAACCATTACTGCCCCATTTCATTTAGAACCATTGATTCCGTTGAGTATAAAAAAGCAATGCTAGTATTCTACGAACAAACAAATATTCAACCTTTTAAAAAGGTCTTTATTGATCAATTTGAGTTTGCGGTTAATACTTATTTCTAAATGCAATGATTGCGCTATTTCATCGCCCCTGCAAAATTCTAGCGGGCAGCATAATGATGCCCTTGATTAGGCCAAACACGCCGTCTACGGCAATACCCAAAATGCGGAAGGGGATGGAAAGAATCCAGAACAGCGGATACAAGATCAAACCCAGCAGGGCCAGGGGCCAGCAGAGTATAAAGAGGATCATCCAAAGTAAGAAGCTTATCATACCATTAAATTACACATCGCCGTAAGGCAAAAAAAGCTGTTTGGTATAAGCGGCAACCAGCTGATTTCAGAGGAAAAGACATTTGTCTTTTAGAGAATCTTCCTTCCGTTTAAACTAGGTTTAATTCAACTTGATTCTTTACGTTCTTTCTCTCTTTCCTTCTTAAAGCAATATTTGTATTAATTGAATGTGCCTTTTCCATTTCTAATAATTTGAACCAGTAAACAGCTGGAATAGAATTATTAGAATGTAATTCTAGTCTTATTATTACACTGTCATTGGGTTGTCTGTGTTTGTTGATTAATTGACTCAATTCGGTTTCATCAATACTAATTTCTTGTGCAAATATTTTCCGCTTCTTATTTAACACATCTACATACTCCTTTAGAAAATAACTAAAAGTGAACTTTGGATTAAAATTATCGCTCTTTAAATAGTCTTCAATTTGAAACTTCAATTGCATCAATTTTAATGTAAGCCTTGTTTTATCTGTTGTTTCTGACTGCGTTTCTTTTCTTGCATCTTTCAAAGATTTTGCAAGTACTTTTTTCGATTGACTAACATTAGTTGTTAAAATAAAAGAATCTGCAATTTCCTCTGTAGTATATTTACTATTTATTTTATTGATACTCATAATATGTATTGATAGATTAAACTAATTAGTGATTCTCCTTCTAAATATAATTGCTGACCAGCTTCTACCATTTTATATTTCTCTTTATAATGTCTTTTTAAAATTGTTTTTGGCAAGAGAGAAACACAGGCTTTATCTCCATACTTTTTAACCGCTTCTCTACATGTATAAGCTACCAGACATCCTGCTATATTATCATATAATTTATCATGTCCTACATTTTCTTTAGAACAACTAAGAAGCTTTATTTCAATGCGCATTTCTTCGGGTATATCTACAACTGCTATCACTCCTAATATTTCCTCTTTCCCTTTTATACAGAGCTTATATAATTTTGCTTCAAGACTTATCTTCTTCCAAGAAAAATAATATCTTTTTATTGTAAGCTGTTTTAAATCTTCTAAATTCACAGGGCTTACAACAACACCAAAATTTTTATTGGTTCGTATTTCTGTGATAGTCATTAATTCAAATTTACTAAAAATACTTTACGTTTTATGTAAAGAATTTTTAGTGTTTATTAAACAAAAGCCCCGCACATCTGTTCCTATCACAGATTGAAGAAGCAACCCATTAATATTGTTTGGTTTAAAAGAGACCTGCGGTTCACGGACCACGAGCCGCTCATGCGGGCGCAACAGCAGGAGCATCCCGTGTTACTGCTCTATTGTTTTGAACCGTCGGTTATGGCTTACGCCGATGCTGATCAGAGACACTGGCGTTTTGTGCACGAGTCATTGACAGAGATGCAGCAAAAATTGCAAGACCTAAATGCGAGCCTCTATATTTTTCATAGTGAAGTATTGCCCATTTTAGAAGCATTGCAAGAACAATATTCCATTCAGCAGATTTTCTCTCATGTAGAAGTGGGAAACAAGATTACTTATGATAGAGACTTGGCGGTGCAGCGTTATTGTCAAGAGCAGGGCATTGTTTGGAAAGAGTCCCCACTCAATGGTGTGATCCGCAAACTCAAGTCTAGAAAAACTTGGCAGAAAAGATGGCAAGCTACAATGACATCGCAACCGCAGTTGGTGCAAGAAACGGGATGGAAGATCCTGAAACTGGATGCGGATTTATATTCAGCGCTGAAGGGACCAGCATTGGATCCGGAGATTACCACGCGTAACAAAAATTTTCAACAGGGCGGAGAGTATTGGGCCTGGCGATACTTAGATAGTTTTATCAAGGACCGCGCAGAAAACTATAGCCGCCATATTTCTAAACCCTTGTTGAGTAGAAAATCTTGCAGCCGTTTATCGCCTTACTTAAGTTATGGCAATATTAGTATGCGCATGTTGTATCAGTATACTAGTCAGCACTACGCGGCATCAGCTAACAAAAGGGCCCTGTCTAATTTTATATCGCGCCTGCACTGGCATTGCCATTTTATGCAAAAGTTTGAAGACGAGTGCCGCATGGAATTTGAAAACGTAAACGCGGCATTTGATCAAATTGTAAAACCCAGAAACGAATTTTATATTACTGCTTGGCAGGATGGTCAAACAGGCGTACCCATTGTAGACGCTTGTATGCGCTGCTTGGTTGCAACGGGATATCTGAATTTTAGAATGCGAGCCATGGTGGTCTCTTTCTTTGTTTTTAATCTTTGGCAAGACTGGCGCGATCTTCATTTTCTTGCCCGTCAATTTTTAGACTATGAACCCGGCATCCACTATCCGCAATTACAAATGCAGTCTGGCGTAACGGGCATTAACACCGTTAGAATTTATAATCCCATTAAAAATTCCATAGAACACGACCCCGATGGTCTGTTTATCAAGCAATGGGTTCCTGAGTTACACCTTGTTCCCGCTTCCCTAATACACGAAGCCTGGAAACTCAGCGCCATTGAACAAGAACTCTATCAATGTAGCATTGGTAAAGACTATCCCGCACCCATTGTGGATTTGGAAGCATCCAGAAAATACGCCAGTGACATTATCTGGTCTTTTAGAAAAAGCCCGGCGGTAAAAAAAGAAGGGAAGCGCATATTGCAGAAACATACTGCGTCAAACAGCTAGGCATACGGATCGTTTTGGGTTGTTTTATTCAGAGATTCAAATATTTACGGATAAATACGTATCAATTTTAGCTTTAAAGTCTATTTTTCGTATATTTACGGATATATACGTATATATGAGCATCGAAATCAATCAACTGAAACTGGACATTGACATGGGTCTCATGACCCAATTGTCTAATTTGGACCGTTTTGATGCTTCATGGAATAGTATTGAAAAAAGAGAGGGTGCTTCTTTAAAACAATTAAAATCTATTGCCACGGTTAAAAGTGTTGGTGCCTCAACCAGGATTGAAGGTTCAAAAATGTCTGATGATGAAGTGGCTGTTTTAATTGATAAGATAGAAATTACCCAATTAGAACTTAGAGATCAACAAGAAGTGGTGGGTTATTTTGAAACCCTTGATACCATCACTGACAATTTTGCCGCCATAGAAATTACAGAAAGCCAGATCAAGGGTCTTCACAATCTTTTATTGAAACATGGTGAAAAAGATACTTGGCATCGTGGCCAATACAAACAACATAGCAATGCCGTAGAGGCAACTTTAAACAACGGCACAAACCAAATTATTTTTAGAACTACCGAACCTGGGTTTCCTACTCAGGATGCCATGAATAGATTAATAGATTGGTATGAACAGGATACCAATACGCTACCATTAATTAAAACGGCCCTTTTTGTGTATGAGTTTTTAAGTATCCATCCCTTTCAAGATGGGAATGGCAGATTAAGTAGGTTATTAGCCAGCTTACTACTTTTAAAAAATGGATATGCTTGGATTCAATACATCAGTTTTGAACACGAAATTGAAAATAGAAAATCCGAATATTATAAAGTGTTGATGGAAAGCCAACGCAACAGACCAGGTGAGAATGTAACAGCATGGCTACAGTTTTTTATAAGTTGTCTAAATAATATTCAGCGCAATCTTTTACAAAAACTAGATCAGCACAAAGATCCAGCACAAGCGCTATCGCTCCGCGAACAACGTATACTTTTTTTCATTCAAAATTATCCCGGATCAAAATCAGGTGAGATTGCTCAAAAGCTAGATATTGCGCTTCCTACTGTAAAGAAAACCCTGAAAGATTTGACTACTAAAAACTTGGTCTTAAAAATGGGTGTTGGTAGGGCTACTGCTTATTTGGTTGTATAATCTAGGTTTGCATTGCTTCGCTATCTAGACTCTTTAAACGCTCTTATTCAATTCTAAGATCCTCTATTAAATAGGTAACAGTTTGCATTTTACATATTCTTTAGTAAATAGTTGGATAATTGTTCATTTTGAGCATGTGGTACCCAACACTAAAAACCCCAACATAGCTGTTGAGGTTTTTGCTGGGGCCGATGCTATTTAGTAACACCGGCTTCCATTTTGCAAGTGATCTGTTTCAACTATACAACTACTTAATGATTTGTGTGATGGAGAAAATAGGTTCTTGCTTTTTGCTGGAGCAATGAGCCAGCGTTTTTCATGGCTAATTCACTACTTATCTCATCAGAAACAAGCCCTTCTACGGCCTTCAATTTTAATGCGGCTATTTCTGTAGCCTTGGCTTCTAATAAACCACAAAAAGCTATGATGGGAATCTGCTCCCCATGAGCCAATGCGGCAATTTCTGATACCACTTTCCCTTCTAAAGTTTGCCCATCAATTTTGCCTTCTCCCGTTATCATCATTTGGGTATCTTGAATACTTTCATGAATCTTGCTTGCATGAATAACTATATCAATACCACGTGTAATAGTTGTATCAAAATATGCTAATAAGGATGCGGCAATTCCACCAGCAGCCCCAGTGCCAGGAATAGTTGCTATTTTTTTCCCGGTTGATGCTTCTAAGACCTTGGCATAATTTTCCAAGCCCGCGTCTAATAGTTTCACAGCCTCGTCATCAGCCCCTTTTTGCTTGGCATAAACAAAAGCTGCTCCGTTATAACCGTACAAACTGTTTTGAACATCACAGGCTATTTGAATTTCTAGCCCTTTATACAGATGGGTAGAGGGAGGAATGATTTTTTTTATATACTGAAGCATCTGCCCATTCGCGGGAAGACTATTTCCGGATTCATCCTCAAAACTAAATCCCAATGCCTTTAAAATGCCTGTTCCCGCATCGTTTGTTGAAGAACCTCCAAGCCCTAAAATGATTTTTTTGGCACCTCTTATAATAGCATCAAGTATTTCTAAACCGGTTCCATAGGTTGATGTGATAAGCGGATTTAGTTCTGCTTTTTTTAACTGTACCAGACCACTTGCTGAAGCTGTTTCTATAATGGCAATTTTGCCTTTTTTGTCCCACTGATAGCTTGTTTGAATTTTCCTACCCAAGGAATCAACGGTTGAACAAATAATGGTTTCTGTTTGCATGTAATGCTGTAAAACAGATGCAAAACCATCTCCACCATCTGCCATGGGAAATTCAAGAATTGCTGCGTCTGCATCCACTTCTTTAATGCCAGCCGCAATGGCACTGCACACTTCAAAGCTATTTAGGCTTCCTTTAAACTTATCTGGTGCAATGATGATTTTCACTTCTACAATAGTTGAGGTAGCAGTAAACTAAATATTAAAATGGCAGTAAATATGATTAGCAAGACTGCGGTTGTTTTTACCGATGGATAAAAAATTTGCGTTGATCTTGCTTCTATAGTTTCTGTCTTGAAAAAACTACTTAGAAGAATTGCCACCAATATGGTTACCAAACAACCGATGATATTCCACCAAAACCAGAATACATTTTTAAAAAAGATCCACAAGACCAAATTAAAAAGCACCCCAGTTACAAGTCCAATATTTACTGCAGTTGGCTTTACTCTTTTAGCAATAATTGCCAACAGAAATACAGCCAACACGGGTCCATAGAACATGGATGTAATTTTGTTGATGGCTTCAATCACGGTTTTTGCAACCCCACCCACAAAAAATGCAATTACCATGGTATAAACACCCCATACCAGTGCAATCAACTTACTGTATTTGATGTATTCATCCGATTCCAGTTTCCGATTCTTTACCACAAAATTTTCCATGGTGGTGGCACTCAATGAATTTAAGGTGGAGCTATAGGCACTCATACCTGCTGCTATTAAGGATACCACCAAAATGCCCACCACACCATGTGGCAAATAATTTGCAATAAAAACGGGAATCATTAAATCTGGTCGCTCTGCTGGAATCTTTGAAGCAAAGTCTGCGTTCAAGCTTACCAAGGTACCCAATATTAAACCACCCAAGCAATAGGCAAATGTGATGGGAAAACGAAATAGGCCATTGAATAATAATAACTTCTTTACAGTAGTTTCATCCTTAGAAGATAGGATTCTTTGTGCTTGGGTTTGGTCCGTTCCATAATAAGAAGTGTATAGAAAAATACCTCCAAAAAGCATTGGCCAAATACCAAACTCTTTTCCATCAAATCCAAAATTATTAAAATCAATTACATTGGTTCTTGTTCGGTCTAGGTGAGCAGTAAACACTTCCCATCCTCCAAGCTTTTCTAATCCAATCAACGCAATCATGATAATTCCGGCAAACTTGATAATCATTTGAACCACTTCACTATATACAACCGCCTTCATCCCACCTTCTAGGGAATAAACAATGGTAATCAATCCCAAAACAACCATGGTCATCCAAAATGGAAAACCTGTGATATAGGATAGTATTAGACATACCGTGTAAATAATGACACTGGTGGCAAATGACCTACTGATTAAAAAAGTACAACTTAACAGAATGCCCGTTGTTCTATTAAACCTTTTTTCTACAAAACTATAGACGCTAACCATGCCAGATTTATACAAAGCTGGACCAATCACCGTGATCACTATAATCAAAGCTATTGGCAAACCAAATTCATAGGAAAGCCATTTCATACCACCTCCAGGTCTCAATCCAACAAATGCCGGTGCCGAAACAAAACTTACAACGGACAACTGTGTAGCCATGGCAGACATACAAAGTGAAAACCAACCAAATTGCTTGCCTCCTAAAAAATAGTCTGTTCCTGCTTTGCTTTTTTTAAAGTAAAAGCCCATGATCACCATAGCAGCAAAAAACACAAAAACAATACTATAGTCTAGAATATTCATGGCTAAGCGGTTTGAGGTTGATGAATCAAATCTAAATACAATGCGGCTGTCCAAGAAAATGCGTCTGCACCAATACCTCTTTTGGGATTACTTTCTCCGTTAGGTCTTGGGTCAAAATATTCATACATACCGCTTTCTTCTATTAGCTCAATTGTATTGTTGTATAATTTTTCTGCTTGGATTGTTTTGTTGTATTGCTGTAGTCCAAGATAAATCATCCAGTTTATATTGATCCAGGCTGGACCCCTCCAATATTTAACAGGATTAAATGATGGTTCGTCTACGGCACAAGAAGGACAAAGTTTCCAATCTTCGTTTTTACTAAAACTCTTACCAAGGTGATGCGCCAGTTGATCTGCCTGTTCTGTTGATGCAATACCCGCAAACAATGGTGCAAAACCCGAGGATACTTTTTTGAATATCCTTTTGTTGTTTCTTAGGTCATAGGAATAATAAAATCCAGTTTCCTGGTCCCATAATTTCTGATTAATAGCAGCAATGGTTTTTTTGTTCCATTGTTTAATATCTGTTACATCAAGACCCAGTTCTTCACCAATTGTAATCAGGCTATTGTTAGATGTTACTAGTATGGAATTGAATAATATATCCTGAACTAAAAAGGGGCATTTTTCTGCAATTTGTTGGTCATTATAATTACAGGATTTTAAGGTATCAACTATATGAATGTATTGTTTGTAATTATCATTAGTTGGCCTTTCCGCTGAATCTACATTTTTATTATCCTTTCTCAAATGCGCAACATCTCTTGCATTTGAAATATCCATACTTGCATAAATCTCATCCCATTGCGGTGAGTTGTCTGTTCCAGATTCCCAGTTGTGTTGAATATAAACCAGTCCTTCATTATTTGGGTCTCTCTGAGTATAGAAATACTTATGCTGTTTCACAACTTTGGGGAATATCTCTTGCAGAAAACCAATCCAAGCTGGTTCTTTGTCTTTAAGAAGCAAATGCATTTTCTCAAGAATGAAACCAAATACGGGTGGTTGCGTTATCCCCGAAACGGGGATATTGTTTTCATTTTTTGCAAATTCAACAGTACCCCATTCCGAAGGCCCAGGAAAATAATTGTCATTGGGCTGATGAAAAACAATATGTGGTAACATACCGTTTTCCCATTGTCCTTTGTACATAAACCTGATTTCATCCATCGCCTTTTGGGCATCAAAATAAGCAAGCCCTAATGCTATAAATCCTGAATCCCAATTCCATTGAAATGGATAAAGCCTTGCACTAGGTATGGTATATCCACCCCGATTGTTTTGCAATAAAATCTCTTTGGCTAGGGCTATGCTTGGTTTGACTGATTCCTTGATCATTCTTTTCAATTTTAACTACAGACTTAAAGCCAACCTTACATAAAAAGCTCTAGGTAAACTTACACGTCCTACAAAAAAGTCACCGGTATTGGTTTGTGTATTTCCGGCCCTTGGATTTCCTTCAGTTACTGCTTCTGTATTGAATACGTTAAAGATTCCAGCACCAACCCTCAAAGTCTCTTCGTTCTTCATTTTAAAGGTATAAGCTGCATCCAATCTTCCTAGTGTATAAGCATCTAATTCAACCAGGTTTGCGGCATTACCATATCTTTTTCCAACATAATCCATACTAAATGCTGCATAGAACTTTTTATTGTCAAATGCTAAAGATGGGCTAAACATGACGCGTGGTTGTCTTTCTAACCACTTTCCAGTATTGTCAATTGGTGTTGCGGTACTGCTATCCAAGAATGAAGTGTAGGTTGCTTTTTGAATAGTACCCGTACCGGCAAAATGGAATGATTTGGCAATTTCCCAGTCATAGGTAAATTCAATACCGGTAGCAATTGAGCTCTGCAAACTTTGGGTCTCTTTTAATACACCACCAATGCTCACTAGATTAACTGCAAATCTGTCTTTTAATGAAACAGAATACCCTGCAATGGTTGCGGTTAATTTACTATTGCTAAATTTCAAACCAAGCTCTCCTTGTACAACATGCTCTGGTTTTTCTTCTGGATAAACAGGAACCCCTGCTTTGTATTTAACGGTATAGCCTCTATATTCAGGAAAGAAATAACCTCTTGAAAAGTTGGCATATACATTCAGTTCTTTCTTTAACTGATAGCTTGTTCCCAAAGCAACAGCCCAATCTGAAGCACTCAAATTAAATCTGTCATAAGATCCATTTCCCCAAGCTACTGTTCTGCCATCTGTATTAGCAGCAGACGACGTTTTTTCTACAATGAATTCTCCACGATGGCCTTCAAATCTTACTCCTAAATCCACAATTAGTTTTCCAAAAGTCATTTCATCTGTGAAATACAATGCTTTTCTATTACTTGTGATATTTCTATTGGTATAACCTGGAGCACTTACCACACCATTGGTTGTGTAGTTTGTTTGAACTGATGCGGCATTGGTATAATTCATGTTTAAAATACGCGGTGTATTTCTAAACTCACTCAAATACCTGATTTGAACGTTGTAATCAATTGCATTGGTGGTAGACAAAAATGCACCAAGGTTTAAAACGTGTTTAGATGATTTTCCATTAATGGTTTTGGTAATATTCATATTTCCAGCAAGTTCATTCAATGGTCTGTTTCTATCAACAATGATGTTTTCAAGAATCAATGCTTTTGAAGGAACAGGGGTATTATCGCTAGCGTAGGTATAGATTGGTGAACTACCCGTTGGAGCAACCGCTGTTAAAAATCCGGTTTGGCTCAATGGATTTCTACCATTACCATCGGTATTAAAAAAGTTGAATTCGTGTTTGTAATTAGCCGATCTAAGTTTTACACTAAACTTCCAATCATTGGCAAAATTATGATCAAAAGCTGCCATGATATATCCACCATTGGTGGTTACGGCTTTACCACCCCTGCTTTGATAAAATCCATTAGGAGTTCTTACCGTTAAATTTGCAACATCTGGAGTTAACATGGTATTTATTTTTTCACCATCCCAACCAGTTGGCAAGGTTCTATCGGCCGTTAAATGATAAGGGCTATAAAACTGAGCTTGATCATTAATGTATTGTGCAAAAACGGTAAAAGAACCATTCTCCATTACCTTTTTAATATTACCCCTAAACTGATATCCATTAGAGGGGATGCCACTTTTGATAGGACCATTATCATATCTATAAGTTCCAGAAAGGTTATAATAAAGTTTATCGGCAATTGGACCACCTGTGTTAAAATCAAATTTTGCTTTACCGGGTGTAGCATATTCTGTTTCAATCATTGTTTTTTGAATATCACCACCGGTTTTGCTGCTGAAGTTAATAATACCTGCTACAGAACCTGCGCCATATAAGGTTGCAGAACCACCTCTTACAAATTCAATTTTACTAATACCTGCGTCATTTCTAAAGTACACGTCTGGTGCTGATGAGTTAAGACCCATAGTACTTACAACAGGCATACCATCTACTTGTAATGGGCTAAACTGATACTGACCACCTGAAGGTAAACCTCTTACAAAAATATTGGCAGCAACTTCTCCGCCACCGCCTTCAGCAGTAATACCAGGTACCCCTCTTAGAAGATCGGCATTGCTGTTGAATTTTACTTTTTGAATTTTGCTTTCACTAAAACTGGTAATGGAAAGCGGCATTGCTTGTTGAATGCGTTTTGAATTTGTTGCAGTAACTACCAATGTACCAAGACTGTTCTCAGCATCTTTTAAAATAAAATCTGCTTTTACTTCTGTGGCTTTTAATTCAACAGTTTTAACAAGTGGCTCAAAACCAACAGAGGAAATTTCAATAACTACCGATGCTTGTTGAGTCACTATAATTTTATAGTTACCTGCATTGTCAGAAACGGTTCCCTTGTTGCTTCCTTTAACAGTAACAGAAGCGCCACCTACGGCAGAACCATTGGTTTGTTTTACGGTTCCTGAAACAGAAACCTGAGCGGTTGTTGTAATAAAAAAAGAAAAAACAAGTACAGAAAGGAGTACAATGCGGTTGGCAAGTTTATTCATACTAAAGCGTTTTGGGTTTAATACAATCGATTAGAGCAACAAATTGAAGTATTTGTTTCAAATAAAAATCAGCTAAGAACCTGTTCAAAAGGCCAAATTCTTAAGTAACCGTTTACGTAACCGATTACGGTGAGTAAGTTTTTTTTGAAATTTTATCCTATAACGGCTTTATCAGTAAATTGAACAACTTAATTGCTGCCAAACAAGATCATGCCTAAAAAAACCACGCTAAAAGACATTGCCGAAAAATTAAATATAACAGTGGCTACTGTTTCTCGTGCATTAAATAACCATCCAGACATTAGCGATAAAATAAAAGATCAGGTAAAGTTTTTGGCAGAAACCTTACACTACCGCCCAAACTCTTTTGCGCTACAGTTAAGAAGACAGCGCTCTGGAATTATAGGTGTGGTAGTACCCAAGATTGTACATCATTTTTCATCTACCATTATCAGTGGCATCATGGCTGCTGCTCATGAAAAAAACTACCAGATTTTACTTTGTGAATCAGGCAATTCTCCGGAACTAGAAAAAGAAAGTATTAATTCATTGATTAATTCAGGCGTAGACGGGTTGCTTATTTCTTTATCTAACAACACCATATCTGAAGATTATTTTGCTGAAATTCAGCATGATGGAATTCCAATTGTGTTTTTTGATAAAACACCCATTCAAATGAAAGCTCATAAAATAACTACCAATGACTATAAAGGAGCTTTTATGGCAACTGAACACTTGATTGAACAGGGCTATAAAAAAATAGCACATTTGCGAGGACAACCCGGATCTAGAAACTCATTACCCCGTTACCAAGGTTATGCAGATGGACTTCTCAAACACAAACACTGCCTGTCTTCTGACATGGTGGTAGAATGCTTACAATGTAATGAAGAAGAGGGTTTTGAAAAAGTCATGAAGATGATGAATGCAAAGAATAGACCCGATGCTATTTTTGCCATTAATGATGAAACTTCCATTGGAGCATTGTCTGCATTAAGACAATTAAATATAAAAGTGCCTGAAGAGTTTGGAATTGTAGGCTTTAGCAATTCTACAGCTGCAGCTTATGTTCAACCAAGATTAACTTCTGTTGCGCAAGCTGGTAAAGAAATGGGATCCATTGCCATAAACCTTTTGCTTGAATGTATCAATGCTGATAAAAATAATCAAACCGAATTTGGTTATTACTCTAAAATGCTTGATCCAGAATTAATTATCAGAGAATCATCCCTAAGAATTAGTTTATAAGTTTCTATCCATCTGCAAGTTCGGTTTAGCGGTTGCTACTTCACATAACCTGCCACTTTCTGTAAGGCTTCCATAGCGTTGAACAAATAAACCGCTGGTGCATTCCAGTTAATGGCAATTTCATTGGAGGCATAAGAACAATCAATATCTACATACGCCGTTTCTGTTTCTGTAAAAGCATATTGACAACCATCCTGTCTGCCAGGGTTGGGACCACCAGCTAACAAACCGGGCGCCGGTTCAACAATAGCATCTGCCACTGATTGCCGATGGTGTGTATGCATGGGAGACTTTGAACCAATGCCTGTTACAAAACAATAACCCGTAGCATTTCTACCCAGTAAATAATCAGCATTGGTTAATGCATGGTCTAGGTATTTTTTTTCTTTGGTCAACAAATAAGACTTGATCAGCAGCATTCCTTGATTGGCTGCATTGGCGTTGCTGCCCCAAACAAAATCTTTGGCAGATTGTCCCATCACGGTTTGAAACGCATTTGACTTTGTTTTCTCTAGATAAGCATCGGCCATGGCCAAGATTTTTGATTTCATGGCTCCAACAGTTGATCCATAGTTTGCTGGTAATTGATTGGCAAAATGCAAGAAAGAATAAATACCCATCATGCCCACATTGTTCCAACTGGGCAGACCAATAGTATCTTGTACACGCAATGCCACTACTTGGTAAAATTGATCTTCTTTGGTTGTCAGAAATAATTCAGACGCAGCCCAAAACCATTCGTCTTGAAAATGATTATCACCATAACCACCCGTTGTCACAGCTGGTTTAAATGCTTGGTTGTTTTCATTTTGTTTGTACTCCATTGCTGGATGAAGCAGGGCCCATTGCCAAGCTTTTCGGCTTGCAACCAAACAACTATCGGCCAAGCCGGGTAACTGCTTTTTAAAGCTTTGCAAGATGCGGGATGCCTGTGCTGTTACCGCAGCAAAATCTAAACTGGCGGCAGTACCTTTTTGTACCACCCATCTTTTTTCTTTGGTTACTCCGGGCATGACCATTCCATCAAAACTGGCATTGGTGCATTTATTATAAACACCACCATCAAGATCCTGCATGGTCAACATCCAGCGAAGATTGTAAATAGCTTCATTTAAAATATCGGGGACCGCATCATTGCTCTCGGGAATATTTGTTTTGAGTTGTTGAAAGTAGGTTGGGAAATCTTCATAAGCACTGAAAATTGTTCCCATGGTAATCCCAGAGTTGACTATGTATTTATTGTAGTCACCCGCGTCATACCAACCTCCTGGACTGGAAATAGTAGAACCCTCTGGACGCTGCGCCGATGCTGCAGTTGGATGAATGTACACTACATCATCAGGATGAAAACCAGTTCGCTGCCACTTACCAGCATACGATTCTTCTAAAGGCATGGAAGCCCTTTGAAAATAATATGCTTTCAAGACAGCTGTAGCAACATTTTTGTACAACTCGTTTTTGATTTCAAAAGGATAGGATTGATGCTGACCACTGATAATAATATACTGACCGGGTTTTGTAAAAGCAGAAAAATTGGCCACCCTTGTTTTGGTGGATGAATAAGCCGATTGTCTTTGCTCACTTAGTTCTCCTGTAAAAACAATCTCTTTCCCATTTGCTGACGCGATATAAAATTTGGATTCGGTTGCATCCTCTGTTAGCACAGCCACTTTATTGCTGTTAGGATAAAACCCACATTGGTTTAGTTGGAAAGCAGTAGTTGCTTTTTGGGCCTTTGTCATCATTGGATGTGCGCCAATTAATAAAACAAACAAACACAGTTTCATTAATTTCCTTATCGCTGCAATTGATTTCATCTACTTTGTTTTGTTGCTTTAAATTACCAATAAATCTTTTCCCTTTATATAATGATTTTTAAAACAAAAAACCCCAACATGGCTGTTGAGGTTTCTGTAACGGTTTTTATAATTTATTTGCTGGTTCTACATTGTTACCAACGCTACATAAAATTAATACCCTGCATTTTGTTTTAAATAGCCCGGTAAATTAGAAGCTCCATCAATAGCCGTTTGTGGAATAGGCATTAAACGCATATTCTTATTGGTATTGTTTTTTTCTGTCCATACGTCTTCGTACTTACCAAAACGAATCATATCTGTTCGTCTTAGCATTTCATAGTATAATTCAAACCCTCTTTCTCTAAACAAAAGATCCAAGTTAATAGAAGGTAAAGTAGATCCAACAAAATTGGCAGTTCTACTAGTTCTTACAGCATTAACATCTGCCAAAGCCCCTGCTGCATCGTTCTTACGTAATTTTGCTTCTGCACGCATTAAATACACATCGGCTAAACGTACAATAGGAATATCTACTTCTCCAAAATTTCTACCACTAACCGAACCCTTACTAAATTCAAACTTTGCAACCCTAAAGCCTGTTGAATAATCACTTCCTGCAGTTGTGAAATCAATTTGCTCGGTAAAATTAACTGGCAAATTGGGTTTACTTCTGGTTACATTATGAAGTTTACCAATTCTTAATCTACCATTGGGTAGTTTCAAGAAAACACCATTTACACGTAATAGACCATATTGTTGACCCCTTAAAATTCCACGATCATATTTAAAAGCCGCTAGATCAATACTTGTGTCTGTTCCGCTAATGGTATAATTCAAGTTCTTTTGATAAAATCTTGGGTCTGCAATGGCAGGATCGGTTGACCCATAAGCATTCACCCAAGTTCTGTAAAAATCTGGTGTAATACCAGGACCGTCTGTGCCGTTTGCGCCAACATAAGCGGGTAAAGGAAACTGATCACCTGAAAGCATAAAATAGGATAATCTATTATGACCATTCAAAGATGCTCTTTGATCAGCAACAAATATCAATTCTTTATTGGTGTTGTTTTCATCGTTAAACATTGCCCAATAATCGGTTGAAAAAGCAAATTGATTAGAACCAATTATTTTGGTAGTGTATTCATTTACTTTATCTAAATCTTCAGTTTTAAAATTAACAGCTGATGCATAAGGGTCGCGATATACGCCTGCATTTAAATGCAATCTTGCCAATAAGCCCCAAACACCTGCTTTTGTAATACGCCCTGCTCCTACGGTGGTAGTTAAATTAGGCTCCGCTTCTAAGAACTGTTTTTTAATGTATTCAACAGCATCATCACCACGAATAATAATTGAAGCAGCTCCTAAATCGTCTTTCTTAAATGCAACTCCCCACAAATCCAGTGCAACCATATTATAGTAAGCATACATGGCTTTTGCTTCTGCTAAATAGACAATAGCATTGGGGTCTTTATTGTCTTTTAAAGAATTCATTGCAGTAACCGCGCGTGAAATACTCAAGGTTACAATTGTCCAAGTGT
This sequence comes from Chitinophaga pinensis, assembly GCA_943372255.1. GTDB lineage: Bacteria > Bacteroidota > Bacteroidia > Chitinophagales > Chitinophagaceae > Sediminibacterium > Sediminibacterium pinensis_M. The sequence continues at coordinate 39,265 of CALRXZ020000004.1, read as the reverse complement.
TTCTAACATTGGGATCGGTACTGGTTAATTCATGACGGTGAAGGGCAACATATATTCCATTATCACCCCAATCAGTTCCACCACGGTAAGGTAAAATTGCTTCGTCTGTAGAAATTTCTTGCAATGCAAAATAAGTAGTATGCTGAAACAAGGATGGAAGCCCAGCATATACTGGTGCAATAATTCCATCGGCTAATTGTTTTTCCGTTAACCCAGTTACCGATGATTCATCCAATACTTGTTCAACTAATTTTGTACAGCCAACAGTAAGAAATACCATTCCTACCAAGGCAAATCGTAATAATGAAGTATGTTTCATATTTTATTTTTAGAAAGTGATATTTAATCCAACGAGAAATGATTTTGCTTTTGGATAACTTAAATAATCTATACCATAGCTAGATATTCCATTGATGGTTCTATCTGTATTTACTTCAGGATCAAAACCGTCATATTTTGTAAACACTAACAGATTTTGAGCGGTAACCGATAAACGAATGGCTTGAATGATTTTGCTAACACCTAATTTTTGCGTGTTAAATGAATAGCCAATAGCCAAATTATTCAATCGTAAAAAACCACCATCTTTTAAGTATCTAGTACTCACGGGAGCGGCATTGCTAACCGATTCGGTTGGTTCAGCAATGGCTGCAGGAGTTGTATTAACACTCTTAGATAATTTATTTTTGTAAAAATTAGCGTTAGCAGTATTGTCATAAATTTTATTGCCAGAAACACCATTAAAATTAATGACTGCATCAAATCCTTTATAGGCAATATTTCCGTAGAAATTATACATGATGTTTGGTAAAGCAGTACCAGCAGCAACTCTATCTTTATCTGTAACAATTCCATCTCCATCTGTATCTCTATAGGTACTCAATCCATTTGCACCAATACCTGTAAATTCCCTTAGATAAAAAGTTCCAATTGGTTCGTTATTGATATATCCATTGATGGTAGCTGAAGTTAATCCAGAACCCGAAGCAGAGCCAGATGGAATTACTGAGTAGGGAGAGTTGGTTACTTTGTTATTGATGAAAGTAATATTACCACCAATTCCATAAGTAAGTTTTCCGCTATTTTTAAGTTTATAATCCAATTCAATTTCCAAACCACTATTGGTAATATTCATGTTTTCTACATTACTCCAATAAGTACCTGCTGGTTGAATTGGATCTGCTGGAATTACTTCTAGTAAAATATTATTAGATACTTTATTAAAATAATCAATGGTACCAGTTAATCTGTTTGCAAAAAAACCGAAATCAATACCTAAATCTGTTTGTGTAGAAACCTCCCACTGAATATCAGGATTAGCTAGCCTTGCATAAGTAATACCTGCAGGAAAAGTATTGGCTGGAGTTAATGGATAACTAGTAGTTGATCCAACTGTAGCGGTAAATAATGATTGTGTTATTTTAGAAGGAATTTCCTGATTTCCAGTTTTACCCCATCCTGCACGTAATTTTAAATTAGAGAATGGTCCATTTTTAAGAAAATCTTCTTCATTTGCTTTCCAACCTAATGAGAAAGAAGGAAAAAATCCATACTTATTATTTGAACCAAACTTAGATGATCCATCCATACGGAAATTTGCTGTAGCTAAATATTTGTTTTTGTATGAATAGTTAACACGAGAGAAAAATGATTGTAATTCATTTTTTACTGCAAAGCCGTTTGGTCTATTTGTAGCCAATGTAAGTTCTTGGCCAATGCCTGGATTATAAATAGGCTCTACCCCGCCTATAGGAAAACGATTAATACTCCAACCACGACCTTGTAAATAAATTTGTTGATAAGAGTATCCAGCTAAAGCCGAAATTTTATGTTCTTTAATATTGAAATTGTAGGTTAAATAACTTTCTACAAGTGTATTTCTGTTGATGTTATTATATGTTTCTAATCTGCCATCTCTTAAAGGAACCGCATTGGCTAGAGATTGAACATCTCTTGTTGCGGTTGAGTTATCAATACCAAGATTCACTTTAAAAATTAAATCTTTAGTAATCTTTAAAGAGGGAGAAATATTACCAATCACTCTGTTGATGTTAGTGATATCTTTATCTAATTCAAGTGTTAATAATGGATTATTGATATTTTGATAACCAGCAATATTTCCATTTGCATCGTAAGCAGGATAAGTTGGATTATTAGAAATAGCATCACCAATTAAACTTCCAATATTGGGTCTTAGGTTTTTAGTACTGTTGTAACTTAAATTAGCGTCTACTACTAATTTATCATCAAAAAATTTCTGTGTTGCATTAAATCTTCCTGAGTATCTATCTAGATCATTGCCTTTTATAATTCCTTCTTGTTTTTGTAATCCAAATGAAGCATAATAAACCAATTTATCTGCACCGCCACTCAAGGTAATATTATGGTTTTGTGTGATGGCTGATCTTGTGATTAAATTCTGCCAATCTGTATTTCCATTTTTATCGTCAACAGCCACACCCAATTTGGCTACTTCTTTTCTAAAATCATCTGCTCCATAAACATCCAATTTGTTGGTGATATTAGAAACACCAACACTTGTATTAAATGTTAACGTAGAAGTACCTGCTTTACCTTTACGAGTGGTAATTAAAATTACACCATTAGCACCTCTTGCTCCATAAATAGCAGTTGCAGATGCGTCTTTCAACACATCAATAGATTCAATATCTTGAGGATTTAAAAAATTTAATGGATCGCCTCCACCAGTGCTTGAATTGTCTAATGGAATACCGTCTACCACAAATAAAGGGGTACTTCCTGTTCTAACTCCGCCCGGTCCGCGAACGGTGATAGCTAGCGTAGCACCGGGTTCGCCACTTGCCGATGTAACATTTACGCCTGCTACCTTACCTTGAATTAATTGTTGTGGATTATTGATAATGCCTCGGTTAAAGCTTTCTGCTTTAATGCTTTTTACTGCACCAGTAACATCTTTTTTATTTTGTGAACCATATCCTACTACTACCACTTGTGCTAAATCATTAACAGCAGATTGTAATTGAATATTTACGGTGCTCTTATTCCCAACAAAAACTTCCTGTGTAGTGTACCCTAAAAAACTAACTACTAAGATTGAATTATCATTAGCTACAGAAACAGAAAAATCACCTTTTGCATCTGTGGTACTTTTGGATGATGTTCCTTTAATTGTAATTATGGCACCAGAAAGTGCATTACCAGTAGTTGCATCAGTAACACGGCCATTTATTTTTCTGTCTACAAAATTTGCAAAAGCATTTTGAGCGAATAACAAAATAAATGAGGCGAAAACAAGGCGGAAAAATACCTGGTTAAATAAAAATTGAACTGAACTTTTTTTCATTTGATAATTGTAGTTAGTTTGAAATTAGAGAATGGCGAAACTCTAATTTATCCTACAACTATCTTATTATTTTAGGTTATGAATATATTACCTGATTGTTACCGAATAATTAAGTTCATTATTTATTCGCTGTAGTTGGATATTTTTTTGCACCCTTTACATAGTACCATAATATTTTGTTCATCATATCATCTTCTCCTCCATCCACTTCATTAAATACTTCGTTTTGAGAAATTTCTGCATACTTTTTCTCAATGCCCTTTAAGCTAGACAATGGTTTGTTTTTTTCGTTTAGTGGCACTTGATTAGGAAGGGTAGTATAAGTAGTATTGTTTTTTATTGTTTGAAAGCAATCTGTCATTAGTCTAGAAGTTGCATCCATACTATTCATAGGCGGGATCCCTAAAATTTGTTCAATGGTTCTTAACATGGATACTTGATTGTATTTTGTATGAACCATTTTATTGGAAGTATATGGACTGATGACCATTCCAACAGTTCTATAAGCTGATACATGATCCCAGCCCCCTTGCGAATCATCTTCTGTTACAAATATGACAGTAGAATCCCAATACTTGCTTTTTGAAATCATGTCAACAATTCTACCCAATGCCAAATCATTATCTGCAACCATAGAATATGGTGTAGGAAAATTGGGAGAAGTGCCAGCAGTATGGTCATTAGGAAGTGATACTACCATTAAATTTGGTAAACTATCTTTGGCAGACAATTGATTCCATTCTTCTATAAAAATACTCGCTCTTTGTTGGTCACTAAAAACCAGATTATCACAATCCGGAAATGTTGGGGAGATAATTGAGTTTAAATTATCAATGGTAGTTTCATTGTACCATGTTGGTTTTATTCCTTGTTCGTATTGTTTATATAAATCAAACCAATTTAATTTTTTATCATATTCTGTTTCACATGCTTCTCCAAATACGCGAACCTTTTTTCCGTAAGTCAATGCATGATTCCAAATAAATCCTGCTTTATTATATACCAATGCATCTTCTTGTCGATGCGGATAACTTCTAAACCAAGCGCGTACATTTTTTTCAACATAATCCGAAACCATACCGGCATCAGTCCATTGATGACCTTCAGCTGAAGATTTACCAGATGCGTGAAAATTATCCATTCCTCCAAATTGCTTTACCAATGCATGTGTGTTAGGAGTATATTTTTCTCCAAATACACAAAGAGAGCTATCGCCATTCCCATTTTTTATATCTCCCAAAACTTGATCATAGGTTTTATTTTCTTTAATGATGTAAACAACATGTTTGAACACAGAGGGTTCTCCTATTCTTTCAGGTATTGGAACAGGTGCTACATTGGGTCTTGCCGGTAATATTAATTGGTCTAATCTGCTTAAAAGATTTTGCTCTTTTACTTTGTTAGTATAAACCTTTAATTGTGCTTGATTGGGCAATGGAATAATACTAACTGAAGCCAGTTCTTGATGAATTGTTCTAGCTTTTCTCTTTTCATCTATTACATTGGCACCATCCGATTCTAGATTGGCTACAATTAATTTATTTTCTTTAATCACTAATCCTGCAGGATATGCTTCGGTTGGAATAAATCCTTCAACAACTGTTTTGCCGGTACCAAGATTGGCACTGCTTTTTCCTAAATGTATGATTGCAATAGCATTATCTAGTCCATTAGATACGTACAGTTTTTTTCCATCAACACTAAGCGATAATCCATTTGGTGTACTTCCTTGCAAATTTCTCCCAGCCATTCCTACAAAAATATTTTCTACCAGTTGATTGTTTTTTGCATTGACAACCGTTATTTCATCGCTAGATCCATTAGCCACATAAATAAATTTACCGTCTGCAGAAGCTATAATAGCATTAGGATGAAGCCCAACAGTCATTTCTTTTTCCAACTTTCCATTGATAGTATTAAATACCGAAATGGTACCACTAGAAGTAGCACCTGTAATTGGGCTTGTGTAAGCTAGTCCCCAAGGAACTCCTGCTGTTGATTTACTAGAGTCTATTACAGTTTCACCAGCCCAATTGGTCACAAATATTTTTTTACCAGAAACTGCTAATCCAAAAGGAGCAACACCTGTATTGGTTTTCCAAACAATGGTTCTTGTATCCCAATTCAATTTGATCAATTCATTGTTGCCGTTTAAAACAACATAAATAAAATACTGATTATCCTCTTTAACTACTTCAACTTGATTTGGCAAAGCATTTTTAGCAGGTGATTTTTTTTCGAATGGTATACTCGTTACATTCTTAAATCCTTGCTTCCATTCTGTAATCATGATGGCGGAATTGTTTCCTGTAGCAGCCGACCATAACACATATTCCTTTTCGTTGATGGTAATTGTTTTGATTCCCGAATAGGTACTCATCATTCCTTTATAGGCTTGGTTTTGTTCAAATCGCCATTCATCTACCACTTTGTTTTGAAGAATATCTAGCACAAATACACCATATCTTTCTTCCACTACAACCAGGTTTTTATCACTAAGATTCGCAATATCTAAAGCATGGTTTTCCAGTGATGGCTTGCCATATCTTACCACTTCTCCAGCCGATTTAATAATTCTATTGTAAGGTAATTCTCTCAGTTCTGAATTACGAGCAACCAAATAATCCGACAATTCACTGATCTTATCCGTATTAATATAATCAACCTTCAACGTAATCATTTGCTCCCAGGCGTCTTTGAAATCCGGGCTGGCCCAAAATCTAATTGGTTTTTCTAAACCATGTGATCGATTGATGGCAGCTTGCATTTTTTCAAGATCCTCAGGCAGAAGCGGCCATCTTCTTTTAACAACAAAATTTCCGTAGTCTCCACTTAATAGCGCAATTCTTTGCAATTGTTCTTTGGTATAGTCTGTATTGATTCTTCCATCAAACCAAATAAAATCAGGATACTGAGCAAATTCAGAAGGTTTTGGAGCATTTCCAGAAATGACGATGTGAATATTTTTATTGTTGATGATGGATGGGTATTTTTTTAATACATCAACCAAGGCATTTAAAGTAGTAATGGCTTCTGTTTTAATATCAATTAGCAATTGAAGTTTTCTGGTGGGATTGTACGCAACCATTGGTGCCAAATACAAATTTTCAAGCGATCGGTTGGGTTTCAGGTCACTTAAATTATGACCAACTAAAATGGAGCCATTTGATAAAAATATATCAGCCTCAATAGATCCAAATAATTCATTAAAGGCTAAAGTAAATGGTTTGTTTTGTTCGTAATCGTTGTGCGAATGGGCATTAGCAGTTGTATAGGGTTGGGCCATCAAACCAGAAAAAGTTAAGAAAACCGTTAACAGAGCCAATGCTTTTTTCATAAAACTGTTTTAATGGTAAAGATGACAATGGTTGAAGAATAATTACATAAGTATAGCTTTATTTAATTATTATTTTATTGCAGCTACTAACATGTAAATATTCACCGCATGGGCTGCAGGTGCTACAACAAAAAACCCCAACATTGCTGTTGAGGTTTCTGTGGTGTGGGCCGGGATCGAACCGGCGACACAAGGATTTTCAGTCCTTTGCTCTACCGACTGAGCTACCGCACCAATTTGTCGATATTCTATGTTTGTCCCCCGATTTCTCGGATAACTGAGCCACCGTAGTTTTTCAGTCTAGGAACGTTTCCATTCCCTAAAGGGCTGCAAATATAAGGGCATCAGACAATATTCAGAAATTATCCACAGTTTTTTTTCAGTTTTTTGAAAAGGGCTGGGCCGATGCTTCTGGAATGTAGATGGAATAAGGGTTTGGGACCGGGGAACTAGAACTTATAGACCAAACCATTGGTAAAGTTGCTGATCTGTTCATTGGCCAGAGGAGAGATCTGCCCCTCATCATGCTGGATAAAGTACTTGGCGCTAAAGCTAAAATGTTTGGAAATGGTAAAATTAGCGCTGAGTTCTAGTGTAAAACGGGGGTATTTTTTATTGTCTACCGGAAAATAGGGCACATTATAGGGGTTTTCATAAGGAATGCGCAATGGGAACTGCACAATACCCAGGGTGCTGAGGTTAAGCTTTTCACCCAAGGTAAATACAAACTGGATATAATTATTCCATCGCCAGTTATCCTTGTTGATATTACCCTTCTCATTAATCCCAAAAGCAGATTGAAGTTTGTCTTTTAAGCTTTGCGATAAGGTATCTAGTGCAGGTAGAAACTCGCGCTCAAAAATGCGCCAGCTTTCCTTTTCATACTGTAAGCCAGTACCAATTTTTAAACGCATCCACTTGCTTTTGTGCAAACTATAGGTGATTCCGCCACCACCATTAAAGCGATAGTTGAGTCCCCTGCTTTCATCATAGGCAATTGTAAAATTGACTTCAGGAAAAAAACTAGCTTCAGCAACTATTTTCTTTCCTTCTATAGTATGCCTATTCAACGCGGCTCTTGCAAAAAGCAAGAATCTATTAGACGCCTGATCGGTTCCATTAGAGTTAAAATAAATAGTATTGGATACTTCAAACAAATGACGCGTAGTGGCCCTAGAGATAGACGCGTCTTGCAAAAGAAAAACCTTTCGTTCCCCGTCATCATTGATGTTCAGACCAAACCCAAGTTTACCATAGGTCTTATGGGTTTTTAGGGTATCATAAAAAGCTTTGTCATTCAAGATTGATTGGGCTTTCAATCCTGAGATCAGCAGCAATAAAGAAAATAGGAACAGGGAAATCCGCATCTTCTAAACAATTGGGTTGTTTGATGCCTAAATATATTAATTATATGAGTTCAAGAATACTATCCCAGAGTTTGATTCTTTTTTCCAAACTTTTTTTGGCAGCCTCACTTGCTTCAAACCATTTTGCATCATCATCACCACAAAGTTCAGCAACCATTTCCATGGCCAAATGACTATGGTGTCCACCGTCTACTTCAATATGTCTTTCAAGATAATATATAAAGCCATCAAGTTTATCCGGATGAATTTTGGCCACTTCATGTAAGAGACCTAAAAACATGTCTGGAATTAAATCCTCTCTGCCAAAACTAAACACAGCTGCTTGAACATAAATAGGCTCCCGAATAATATCAAAAGTAAAATTTAGAAAATCCCTTACACCGGAGGGCAAAATCATTCTATCTAATGCTTGTGTAATAGGCAATCCTTGACTTAAAAGATTGATTAAAAAATGGATCTCTTTTGGGCTGGCACCCATTTGTTCCATAGCTTGTAAATACAATTCAAAATGACTGATTCTTTTTCCAAAAGCATCTACGTCAGATTCTTCTCCCGTAACTATTTCATTAATCAGAAACCTAGTATTGGCGCTACCCCTGGGTTGCCAGGGAATAGTAGTACAAGTAAGATTGATTTGCAAAGACTTGAGCAAGCTCATAAAATCCCATACCGCAAAAACATGGTACTTAGCAAATACTTGTAAATGCTTTAGTTCTTGTATTTGTGAATAGAGGGGATGGGCCAATAATTTTGCTCTTGTTGGCTCAATCAATGTTTTTAATGTTTCAATTCTTTGCAAGGCAAAATGTTTCAGCACGCTAACAGGATACAACAAAAATGGTTGAGCAATGCTCAACCATTTATATTCTTTGATGATTTTGTATTAGAATTCGCAATTCTTTGGTGTTCTTGCAAATGCAATCACGTCTCTAATATTAGTCATACCGGTTACAAATTGTACCATACGTTCAAAGCCCAAACCAAAGCCTGCGTGTGGAACGGTTCCAAAACGGCGGGTATCTAGATACCAACTCATTTCTTCAGCTGGAATATGCATCTCTGCCATGCGTTTTTCTAATTTTTCTAAACGCTCTTCTCTCTGTGATCCACCCACAATTTCTCCAATACCCGGTGCTAGAATATCCATAGCAGCAACGGTTTCACGGCCTGGTTCACAACCATCATTCAAGCGCATATAAAACGCTTTAATAGCAGCAGGATAGCCAGTCACAATCACTGGTTTTTTAAAATGTTTTTCTACCAAATATCTTTCGTGCTCGCTTTGCATATCTATGCCCCAGCTCACATCATACTTGAATTTCTTTTTCTTATAGTGTGGTGAGTCTAACAAAATTTGAATGGCTTCTGTATAAGTAATGCGTTCAAATTTGTTGTCTACTACAAAGCGCAATTTTTCTAGCAAACCAAATTCTGCTCGCTCGTTTTGTGGCTTCTGTTTTTCTTCTTCTGCCAAACGCGCGTCAAGGAATTCTAGGTCTTCCATATTGTGCTCCATGGCGTAGCGAATCAAATATTGAATAAACTCTTCCGCCAAGTTTTGGTTGTCTTCAATATCATGAAAAGCCATCTCTGGTTCAATCATCCAGAACTCTGCCAAGTGTCTTGCAGTGTTTGAATTTTCTGCGCGGAAAGTTGGTCCAAAAGTATAGATCTCACTAAAAGCCATCGCGCCAAGCTCACCTTCTAATTGTCCACTAACAGTGAGGTTGGTGCTCTTACCAAAAAAGTCTTCTTTAAAATTTACGCTACCATCTTCATTGCGTGGTGCATTGTCAAAAGGCAATGTAGTTACACGGAACATTTCTCCAGCACCCTCTGCATCACTTGATGTAATGATAGGAGTGTGCAAATAAATAAATCCTTTTTCGTTAAAGAATTTATGTACCGCAAATGCTAGAGAATGACGCAGTCTAAACACTGATCCAAAAGTGTTGGTGCGAAAACGCAGGTGTGCAATTTCACGCAAGAATTCCAGTGAATGTTTTTTGGGTTGCAAAGGAAATTTTTCAGCATCGCTATCACCTAAAATTTCTAGACTCTTGGCTTTGATTTCAACTTTCTGACCCTTACCCAAAGAAGCAATTAACTCACCGGTTACTTTTAAGGAAGCACCTGTGGTGATGCGCTTTAAGGTAGCATCGTCTAGCAGACCCAGTTCTACTACTACTTGTATATTATTATTGGTACTGCCATCGTTCAGGGCTATAAACTGATTGTTGCGAAAACTACGCACCCAACCCATGACAATTACTTCTTGATTTTGCGGCTCTGTTGCCAGCAAAACCTTAATCTTGGTTCTTTTGTTAAACATCTTACTATTTTATTGCTTTGATCCAGTAAGCCTCAAAGATAACCAAACCTCAGCCCATAGCCATGCCAAAGGCCTAAACTTGGTTAAAAACAGGGAAAAAATTCGTTTTTTCAGAAAAACTGACTTAACATTGCAATGGAAATATCACTGAACAGGTCTCAAACTCAACTCCAGACGATTCAGTTTTCCTCTTCCAATCAAAATTTTATTACGCCGATCTGAGTTTTTATTCCCTTAGACTGGATTTATTTAATTCATTGACAAATTCCTATTTTTCTCATCAACCGATTTTATGTACGACATTCTGCAATTGAACGACATGCTTTTGCCTGAGCTGCAAGACATTGCTGAGCAACTCTCCCTCCCCGGTATTAAGAAGCTCGACAAACAAGGACTTATTTACAAAATACTAGACGGCCAAGCCGTTAAAGCCAGCGAAACAAAGGACGAACCAAAGAAAAAATCTGGTCGCCCTCGCAAACCTATTACTATTAAGACTTCTACTGCCAATGGCACGGAAGAAGCGGAAGTAATGGAAACTGAAGAAGCTACTGAAGCTCCGGCACCCGTTGAAAAAGCGGCACCCGTTGCTACAGAAAAACCTAGACCCAACCCAAGACCGGTGGTTCCTGCTCCAGTTAGACCAGCAGCTCCAGTTAGGGATCAACAACCCGCTGCAGAAGCGGCTCCTGCTCCAGCACCAGCTCCTACCAGGGCTCCAGGCGCACCTGCCCTTCCTTCTGAAAGACAGCAAAGACCATTGCTTAATAAAAAAGGAATTCCACCTCGCAAACCACGTCCAGACCATATTGAAAACAGACCAGCTGATCCAGCGGATGCGCAACCAACCACGGACCAGCCTACTGATACACCAGTTACTGCCGTTACCGGTGAGCAACACCAACAGGGTGAGAACGAAACTCCCGCCAGCGAACCTGCACCACAACAACGCTACCCACAACAACGCAAAGAACCAGCATTCAATATTGAATTTGAAGGCGTGATCAATGGCGAGGGTGTGTTAGAAATGATGCCAGATGGTTATGGTTTTTTACGCTCTAGCGATTACAACTACTTGTCTTCTCCGGATGACGTTTATGTGTCTCCTTCTCAGATCAAATTATTTGGTTTGAAAACCGGTGATACCGTTTTGGGTTCTGTGCGTCCTCCCAAAGAAGGTGAAAAATATTTTGCCCTACTCAAAGTTGACTTGATCAACGGAAAGCGTCCGGACGAAGTGCGTGACAGGATTCCTTTTGATTACCTGACACCTTTGTTCCCTTTTGAAAAATTGAATCTATTTACTACCAGTAATAACTATAGCACTAGAATCATGGACATCTTTACCCCCATTGGTAAAGGTCAACGTGGTCTCATTGTGGCCCAACCAAAAGTGGGTAAAACCATGTTGCTCAAAGAAGTGGCCAACGCCATTGCAGCCAATCACCCTGAATGCTATTTGATGGTGGTGCTGATTGACGAACGCCCTGAAGAGGTAACTGATATGGAACGCAGCGTAAGAGCAGAAGTGATTGCTTCTACTTTTGACGAGCCTGCTGAAAAGCACGTAAAGGTTTCTGCCATTGCTTTGCAAAAAGCAAAACGCTTGGTAGAGTGCGGACACGATGTGGTGATTCTTTTAGATTCTATTACGCGTTTGGCTCGTGCACACAATACGGTAGCTCCTTCTTCTGGTAAAGTATTATCAGGTGGTGTGGAAGCAAACGCATTGTTGAAACCAAAACAATTCTTTGGTGCTGCTCGTAAAATTGAAAACGGTGGATCACTGACTATTCTTGCAACAGCGCTGATTGAAACCGGTTCTAAAATGGACGAAGTAATCTTTGAAGAATTCAAGGGTACTGGTAATATGGAATTGCAACTTGATAGAAAATTAGCTAACAAGCGAATCTATCCTGCTATTGATTTGGTTGGTTCTTCTACTCGCCGCGACGATTTGTTGTTAGACAAAGAAGTACTGGGCCGCATGAATATTCTGCGTTTGTTCTTAAACGATATGAACGCCGAAGAAGCCATGAACGAATTATTAAAACGCATGCGCGGAACCAAGAGCAACGAAGAGTTCTTGATGAGCATGAACAGATAATTACATCCCCTCCCTGGAGGGGTGGCCGCAGGCCGGGGTGGGTTTCATCCCCTCCTTGGAGGGGTGCCCGAAGGGCGGGGTGGGTATAAAAAAACCTCCAGTAAAATATACTGGAGGTTTTTTTATGCCGTTCCTAAAAACTTATTTCAAATAAGTATCAAACAGTTTCAAAATTCTTTTATACTCATCGGCCCAACTACTAGGCTCAACAAATCCGTGGTCTTCCACTGGATAAACAGCCATCTCCCAATTCTCTTTTCCTAGTTCAATGAGTCGTTGATTCAAACGCACCGCGTCTTGAAAATGTACGTTCACGTCTACCATTCCATGACAGATGAGCAAATGATTTTTTAGACCCGCTGCAAAATTGATGGGCGATGATTTTGCATAAGCAATACTATCATTCACGGGTTCATTCAAAATATTGGCAGTGTATCCATGGTTATAATGCGCCCAATCAGTCACGGGTCTCAAAGCCGCGCCGGCCTTGATCACATTGGGTTGTGTAAACATGGCCATCAGTGTCATAAAGCCACCATAAGATCCGCCATACATACCAATTCTATTGCTATCAATTCCCATGGTTTGTGTTAACCATTTTGCTGCGTCCACTTCATCGTCCAAATCTTTTCCTCCCATAAAACGGTAGATACCCGTTCTCCAATCTCTACCATATCCGCTGCTAGCGCGATAGTCAATATCAATGACTGTATATCCTTTGTCGGCTAATAAATTGTTGAACATTTGCTCACGGAAATAACTGCTCCATCCATAGTGTACGTTTTGTAAATATCCCGCACCATGAACAAAAATTACTGCTGCACCATTCTTGGTTCCGGGTTTTGGATCATAAACCCTGGTATAAATGGGTTGACCATCTCTTGCAGTAATGGTGGTGATTTTAGTATCGCGCCATGCGTAAGATTTAAAAGCTTCACTCTGTGCTTTGTTAGTTACTTGCACAGGATTTTTTCCAGGTGCATTTTCTTGAATGTACAATTCCCAGGGCTTGTTAATATAAGAGTATCTATAAGCAATCCATTTTTCATCGGGCGACAAACTCACTTCATAACCACCATCCATTTGGGTAATCTGTTCTTTTTTAGAACCATCGGTTTTGAGTCTGTACCAATGTTGTTTACCTGGATGTTTTTCATTTGTCAGCAAATAGAAATATTGTTTGCTCTTACTCAAGACCAAATTTTGTACTTCATATTTTCCCTCGGTCAAAGCCTTGCGAGTTCCAGTTTTTATGTCATGGGTATACAAATGTGAGTAGCCCGTTTTTTCACTTTGAAAATAGAGTAGGTCATTGTTGACCCAACCAACCGTGGGACCAAATGCGCTAATGCCGGGTCCACCAATCCAAGCTTCATCACGCTGTCTGTCTATCAAACTCAGTTTGCCTGTTTCAGGATTGAGTTGCATGATCCAACGGTCTTTGTTGTCTTGAGAACGAATGTCAACTACGGCAGCGGTTCCCGCATCATTCCAAAAAGGTCCGGCAATTTGAACCGGTCTTGGTCTTGGTGCGGTTTTTCTTTGCGGATAGTCTTTTACATAATCGGGTTGATCTGTGATACCAGGCAAACTATCTGTTGCAATTTGGTAGACCGCTTCTTTTTGTTTGTCATAGACATAAGACTCATATCGGGGAAGGGCGTTTCCAACTTTGGTTCTTCCGTTAATATCAGATGTGTATCCACTCTCCGCCAAATAATCTGGAACAATGGTATTCTTTGATGCTTGCGCAGGAGCGGTCATTAATCTATAAGTCACAAACCTTCCGTCTGGGCTAATCAAAATATTTTGCACAGATTTGTCTCCGGTGCTAATAGTTTTGAGGGTATCGTTGTCTTTGTTAGATTTTAGGAAAAGATCACGCAGCTCTCTTTTTTGTTTACGTTCTTGCAAAATGGTAGAAAGGGCCAATTGGTTTTTTTGCAACCAAGCGTCTTGGGTTTGTCCAGCTGCAACACCAGCACCTTGAACAGGAGCTCCGCCTACTGGACGTCCACCACCGCCGCCGCCAAAACCTTGACCACCGCCACCTTGTCTTCCGCCACCAGCTCCACCGGCAAATCCTGCAAAAGCAGCCGCATCGGCCCCAGCCCTAAAACTGGTTAACTGCGCAGTGATACCTGTTTTAGTATTCCAACCATAGAGGTTCTGATTTTTGGTATAGACCACCCACTCGTTGTTGCCAACAAATTTTGGGTTGGATTCAAAATCATCTGTTTGGGTAATGCGAATAGTGGCTCCGGTTTTCAGATCCACTAAAAACAAATCGCCTCGGTTGGTATAGACCATCTGTGTGTTGGTACTGTTATAGATGCCGTTGGCGATGGCTCCTGCTTTTAAAGTTTCCTGATAACCCGCTTTCACCGGCTCGGTTGCACCAAGGGTAAAACGATAATTACTATCGGCCACCTGTGCCGTTGGGTTCCAACCAAAGAAAACCGATTTACTGTCTTGGGCCCAGAACACATTGCTTGGGGAAGTACCAATCCATTTGGGATCTTTCATAATATAGTCCACGGTCAGTTGGGCCTGTGCCGCAGCCGATAGCAACAGAAAAGCAGCTAGGAATTGTTTGCGCATAGTTTTTATTTGTTTCTAAAACTATTTCATTGGTCTAGAATCACCAAAGATTTTGGATGGATGATTTAGGTGGGAATGGAAAACTAATTTTTAGTGTTTTAAATAGATTATTATAATACGTATAATAGTTATTATCTATTTAAACATGATAAAATAGAGGATTTTATACTAAATTCTGTAAAGCTGGATTTATTGCTTACTTATAATAGCCGTTTCTTTCAATTTCTTCCCGCACAGGATCAGATAGTAAATAGCGTGTGGTAATGCCCGCTTTGATAGCGCTACGGATATTGGTGGCAGAGATTTCTAAGAGCGGCGCATCTAGGATCTGGATTTTTGCCGCATAGGATTCTGTGATGGGAAAGCCCGGACGCTGGTAAATTAAGAAGCGATAGTTCTTCAACAAGAGGTCAAAATTCTTCCAGCGGGGTAGGTTTTGAAAACTGTCTGAACCCATGATCACAGAAAATTCATGCTGCGGATATTTCTCTTTGAGATAGGTTAGGGTGTCAATGGTATAAGATGGTCGGGGTAATTTGAACTCCACATCCGATGCTCGGAGCTGGGAATTCCCCTCAACTGCCAGTTGCACCAAGTGTAGGCGATGGTATTCATTCAATAAAACGGAAGAGGGCTTGAGTGGATTTTGAGGCGAAACCACCAACCAGACCTGTTGAACGTCTCCATGATTGGCCACATGACTTGCAATAATCAAATGTCCTATATGGATGGGGTTAAAAGAGCCAAAATAGAGTCCAATTTTCATCTATATAATTGACTGTCAATTAGTTATATGGTTTCCAGGGGTTTTACAAAAATACTATCGGCCTCGTTGATGCGTAGGCTTAAGTGATAACCCGCTACTGAGATAGAAATTGGGTCTCCTAGGGGTGCTCTCTGTTCTACTTTTACAATTTCGCCCGGCACACAACCCATCTCCATGAGCTTGATAAAGATCTCGTCTTTTTCAAATGAGAGTATTTCTGCCTTTTGACCAATCGCTAACTCCGACAATCGTTTCATTTCCTTGGTTATTTAACAAAGGTAAGTGAGCTTAGCACGCAATTTGTTACGAATTTTGGAGTAAGACAAAAGCCTATGAAATCCGTTTATTTTCACAATGCTGACAGGGTTTTCCAAATCCCATACAAAACCGGTTTGAAGAAATTCATTAATGATTTGTTCAAAAGGGAGTTACATGTTCTCTTTGAACTGAACTATATTTTCTGCTCAGACGAGTACTTGTTGCAAATTAACAAGGACCATTTGCAACACGACTATTATACCGATATCATCACATTTGATCTTTCTGAACAAAGGAATAAGATCATTGGTGAAATCTATATTAGTCTTGATCGTGTTAGGGATAATTCACAGACCCTTGGCACCACGCTGAAGGAAGAAAGTCTTAGGGTAATTTTTCATGGTGCCCTTCATCTCTGTGGCTATAAAGACAAAACACCTGCCCAACAGAAAATCATGCGCGCTAAGGAAGACGAGTATATTGCGCTTTATACTAATGCCAAACCCAGCAAAGCTTGAGACAATTCTTGATTGTTTGTTCTTATCCTTAATGCTCAACGCCCTTGAAACAGTTGTTATTTCTTTTGTTTCTCTTACCCCTAATACTCTCAGCCCAAACTCAGATTGGATCTGTGGAGATTAGTAGTGTCAAAGCCATTCCCATTCCAAGGAGTTTTGATAAACAGATAGATAGTATCAACCGGACCAATACCTATTACAACCTATTAAACAGCGCTGAGAAGGAACTTTTCTACTGGATGAACTATAGCAGAAACAATCCCAAACAGTTTTGGGACAGTTGTGTACTGCCCATTTTAAAACAATTCCCCAATCTAAACGGCTCTAATGCCAAGAGTTTGGAGAAGGATTTGGCCACTGCCGGAACCTTGCCCCTCTATTCTTTGAACAAAAACTTGATTGGTACTGCTCAAAAACACGCTCTGGACAATATGAACCAAGGCAGAATTAACCACCAATCTGCCGATGGAAAGCATTTTGACCAACGGATGAAGGAGATTCAGATTAAAAGATGCGCTTCAGAGAACTTAGCAAGCGGTCCACCTAACATGTTATTCTCCCTTGTCTTGCTCTATTTAGATATTGGCGTGGCCGATACTGGTCATAGGAAATGTTTACTCACCCCTTCTTTTACTGAACTGGGCCTTGGAGCTCGAACCAAAACAGGTGAAACTTTCTTTGTTTGCCAGGACTTTGCTTGTTATCAGCTATAGACCCTTTGTTCCACGTGGAACAAATCTTCACGTTTACCTTATAAGTATCAGAATATCAGGGATTGGGAAGGTTCCACGTGGAACATTCAGAACCTGTTTTGCTTGACCTTACCTATGAAACACCCTCCAAATTACCCCGTAAAACTCCCCCGTCATACCCAGTAAAACCTTTTTACTAGGTTCATTTGGGTAATTATAGAGGGTAATGTGGAATCAACTATGCCTAGAACTAAGATGATTGTGCCGGAAAACACCCTCCGGCTTACCCAGTAAAACCTTTTTAGTTAAACCATTAGGACAAGGGAAGGGGAGGATTTGGAATATCTAACTCCTGATTTGATTGATTTCACCTGTAAAACACCCTCTACCAAACCCAGTAAAATCTTTTTACTCTCAGAATCGGGTTCGAGGAGAGGGCCATTTGGAATGCATTATGGCTTGGAAATAGTTGATAGCACCAGAAAAACACCCTCCATCCTAACCGCTAAAATCTTTTTACGTAGCTGGGCAAAGGAAATGGATATGTTTCACGTGGAACAAGTGTCTTAAATAGCAGGGTTTCTGGTTTGGAAAGGAATTGAGCTGACAGGAAATGGGAGGTTTATGATCAATTAACATCGCCCGGTAGGGCAATTTGATATGTTTCACATGGAACATGCATGACTTGGAGTATGGGTTTAATGGTTTGGAGAGAGGTTGGCCTGACAGGAAATGGAAGGTTTATGGTCAATTAACATAGCCAAGTAGGGCAAACAGATAAGTTCCTCGTGGAACAAATAGGTCTTAGGTAGAGGGGTGTCTGATTTGGAAAGGAATATTGTTGGCTGAAAATGTTTGGGATTTGGTCAAATAACATCGCCCATTAGGGCAAATCAATTAGTTCCACGTGGAACATTATACTAGTGGGTCTGTTATTTCGTTTAATAGGAACGGAATTAAATGGGGGTTATCTTTGCCAACTTAAATAAAAACAATGTTTCCAGATTACGATGTGATAGTAGTGGGTGCGGGGCACGCGGGTTGTGAAGCGGCTGCGGCTGCGGCAAACCTGGGTTCTAAAGTGTTATTGGTTACTATGAACATGCAGACCATTGCCCAAATGAGTTGCAACCCTGCCATGGGTGGAATTGCTAAGGGACAAATTGTACGTGAGATTGACGCTCTCGGTGGATATAGTGGAATAGTTACTGACCTAAGTACTATTCAATTTAGGATGTTGAATAGGAGCAAAGGCCCAGCCATGTGGAGTCCTCGGGCTCAATCTGACCGTATGCTCTTTGCTGCTAAGTGGCGCGAGATGTTGGAGAACACGCCTAATGTAGATTTTTACCAAGACATGGTTCAGTCTATCATCATTAAAGATGGTAGGGCAGCTGGTGTGGTTACAGGAATGGGTCACCATATTAATAGTAAATCGGTGGTGGTTACAAGTGGTACTTTCTTAAACGGCGTGATTCATATTGGTGAGAAAAGATTTGGCGGTGGACGTGTGGCAGAAAAAGCTGCTACGGGAATCACCGAGCAATTAGTGGAATTGGGTTTTGAAAGTGATCGTTTGAAAACGGGTACACCTCCAAGGGTAGATGGTAGGAGTTTGGATTATTCAAAGATGGAAGAGCAGAAAGGCGACGATGAAATTGTGGGCTTTTCTTATCTAGACGTTGAACGCGTTAAACCTGAAAACCAAAGATCTTGTTGGATCAGTTATACCAACAATACCGTACACGATATTTTGAAAACCGGCTTTGATCGTAGTCCCATGTACCAAGGAAGAATTGAAGGTGTGGGTCCAAGATATTGCCCAAGTATTGAAGACAAGATCAATCGCTTTGCAGACAGAGACCGTCACCAAATCTTTGTTGAACCAGAGGGGTGGAATACGGTGGAGATTTATGTAAATGGATTTTCTACCAGCTTGCCTGAAGAAGTACAGCACCAAGCTTTGCGTATGATTCCTGGTTTTGAAAACTGTAGAATCTTCCGTCCGGGTTATGCCATTGAGTACGACTATTTTCCACCAACTCAATTGACGTATTCACTCGAAACCAAGCAAATTTCTAATTTGTTTTTTGCGGGTCAGATCAACGGAACAACGGGTTATGAAGAAGCGGCTTGTCAAGGTTTGATGGCGGGTATTAATGCCCATCAAAAAGCAATGCACTTAGAACCCTTTATTCTAAAAAGAAGTGAAGCCTATATTGGGGTTTTGATTGATGACTTAATTAGTAAAGGAACCGACGAACCCTATAGAATGTTTACCAGTCGCGCAGAGTTCAGAACACTCTTACGTCAAGACAATGCAGATCTAAGATTAACCGAACGTAGCTTTAAACTGGGTCTAGCTTCTGAAGAAAGAATGATCAAGGTTCAGGAGAAAACCAGCAATGTAGAAAAGATAAAACACATATTAAATAATTATAATATAGAACCGGCTGGAATCAATCCTTTCTTTGAATCCATTGGCTCTGCAGTTATTACTGAAAAACAACGCGCAGCCAAAATCTTGCTCAGACCAAATGTTGATCTTAAGTCAATGATGCAATACGATGCAGGTTTGGCTGAAGCTTTGACATGGTGTAATATTGATTCATTGGAACAATCTGAAATCCAAATCAAATACGAACGCTACATTGAAAAGGAAAATGAGATTGCAACTAAAATGAGCGCTTTGGAAGATTTGATCATTCCGGATAGTTTCAATTACGATAGTGTCACCGCTATCTCAAACGAAGCCTTACAGAAGTTTAAAAAAATCAAACCAAGAACCCTTGGACAAGCAAGCCGCATAAGTGGAGTGAACCCGAGCGACGTACAAATCTTAATGGTTTATATGGGTAGATAGTTTGTAATAGTTAGTTTATTAACTTTAGAACAAACTAACTGATTTGAATAAATACCTAAAATGGACGCTACGCATCCTTGGTTCACTTTTAGCGCTTTTGTTGATTTTATTATTAGTACTCAAAATATATGTGAGTAATAACAAGACTAAACTAATCACAGAAGCCACAGAAAAAATTAGTGAGAAAATAGGTGGAAAAATAGAAATCAAAGACGTGGGTGTTTCCATGTTTAAAAACTTTCCCTATCTCACTATTTCCCTAGAACAATTAAAAATCACAGATTCTTTATACGCCAAACACCAACACGCATTGGTTCAGGCAGAAGGAATTTATCTAAGAGTAAATCCTTTGAAATTAATGCTGTTCAAAGTCTCCTTGAATAAATTAAGAATTGAAAAAGGTGGATTCTATATTTATAAAGACAGTACGGGTTATTCCAATGATTATCTCTTAAAAGGTAACGGCAAAAAAAAGGAACCAAAACCAGAATCTAGTTTTAATAATATTCTGGACAATATTGCTATCCACGATTTTAACGTAACCATTAATGACCAAAAAGAATTGAAATTATTTGATTTTCAAATCAATGAATTTCTGGTAAAAAACAAACAAGTAGATAGCATGCTCTATCTAAAAACACATTCCAACATTTTAATCAAATCATTTAGCTTCAAAACAACCAAGGGAAGTTTTGTACAAAACCATCTATTTGAAGGTGACTGGGATTTAAAATTCAATACCAAAACTCCTGCTCTATTATTTGATAGCATGACTATTAATATTTCAAAACAACCATTTGTCTTTAAGGGGGGATTTCATTTTGGCACCCAACAAAAATTTGATTTAGATATTACTACAAAACAAATCAAATTAGATTTTGCAAAAACATTACTAACCAAAAAAATAGCAAAGAGTGTTGGACTTGCGGATGTAGGTGCACCTTTGGATGTTCATACGGTAATTAAGGGTTCATTAGTTGGTGGAGGTGATCCATATATTAAAGCTGCTTTTGAAACAAAAAATGCTGCACTCAAAACACCGGTCATGTCTTTTGACTCTGCCAGTTTTAATGGATATTATTTAAATGAAGTAGTAGAGGGTTCTGAAAGAACAGATGAAAACTCAAAAGTAGTAGTACAGGATTTAGATGCAAAATATATGGGGCTACCTATACACTCAGACGATATTTTAATTATCAATTTAACAACGCCCCATATTAGTGCAGACCTACAATCAAAATTCTCTTTATATGGATTGGATCAGTTTTTACAAACAGATGCATTTACGCTATCAAATGGGGAAGGCGTTTTAGACTTTATGTATGAAGGACCTATAGAAAAAATAACTCCAAACAATGCAACCATTAAAGGATTGATCACTTTGAAAAACGGAACAATTACATTAAGTGGATCTAATGCAGCATTAACCAATTGTGCAACTGTTTTCAAAATAGATAATACTGATATTTATTTGGATACACTAAAATGTAATGTTGCTGGTCACCCTATAACAGTTCAAGCAAGAGCAAAAAATGTAGTAGCACTTGTAGGAGACAATCCTAATGGCGTGGAACTTGATTTAAAAGTATCTGCACCAATTATTAATATCAACCAATTAAGTAGTATAGTATCAAGAAAGTTTCCAGTTAAGAAGAAAAAAACAAAAAAAGAATCTGGTGGATTAAGCAAGACCATTCAAAAAATGGAGCGCTTATTATCTAATGGAAAAATGACAATTAAAGTAAATGCCGGTAAAATAAAATACAAAGATTTTGAAGCTAATAATTTAAAAGCTGAAATGTTAGTAGATGATGTATCCTGGAATTTGAAAAAAACATCCTTGGTACATGGTAAAGGAAATATTAGTGTAAGTGCAACGGTAAAAGAAACTAAACCTAATGTATATACCCTAAATTCAGACATTGAAATGAACAATGTAGAAGCTGATAGAGTATGGAGAGAGTTTGAAAATTTTGGTATGTCAACCCCTACATATAAAAACCTTAAAGGTTTGTTGAGTTTAAAAAGCAATGTGTCTTTAAACATGAAACCCAATGGTCAATTTGATATGAATACCTTGAATGGTAAAGCAACCTTCTCAATTAAAAATGGAGCATTGATCAATTTTGAGCCACTAGTAAATATCAAAACATTTCTGTTCAAAAACAGAGACATGACAGATGTACGTTTTGCGGAAATCAAAGACGATATCAATTTTCAAAAAGGATTGATCACCATTAACAGAATGGAAATTAATTCTTCTGTCCTGTCTTTATATGTTGAAGGCACACACTCTAAAAAAGAAACCGATATTAGTATTCAAGTTCCTTTAAGTAATTTAAAAAACAGAGATAAAGATTATAAGCCAGAAAACACGGGTGCAGGAAAAAGCGGTGGGATGAGTGTATTTATCAGAGCTAAGACAGATGAAACCGGAAAAATCAAAATCAAATATGATCCATTCAAACGGTTTAGAAAATCAGACAAAACACCAGAAAAGTCAAAGAAGTCTTAGCTATTGGAAAAGCTTAATGGGATTGGTCTTGATGGTTACTAGTTTTGGATACTTAAGTTCTTGTAAAGAAAATAAGGCATCAATAAATACAGGTTATTTTGACCCAGTAGATTCTGGTGTTCAATATGCAGGAATTAAAATGATTCCTATTGAAACACCAATTGGAAAATTCAAAGTTTGGACCAAAAGAATTGGAAATAACCCAAGCACCAAAATATTACTCTTACATGGTGGACCAGCAATGACTCACGAGTATATGGAATGTTTTGAAAGCTTCTTTCCCAAAGAAGGTTTTGAAATGATTGAGTATGATCAACTAGGTTCTTATTATAGTGATCAACCAACTGATAGCAGTTTATGGGTGACCGAGCGTTTTGTGGAAGAAGTGGAACAAGTTAGAAAAGCCCTGAAACTAGACAAGGATAATTTCTACTTATTGGGAAATTCATGGGGCGGCATCTTGGCAATGGAATACGCACTCAAATACCAACAGAACCTAAAGGGTTTGATGATTTGCAATATGATGGCTAGTATTCCAGATTATGCAGCTTATAACTTGGTCTTGAGAAAACAAATGCGTCCAAGCTTGGTAGATAGTTTGGTAGCTTATGAAAATAAAGGTCAGTTCAAAGACCCGCTTTATGTACAACTAGTAAATGATGAATATTACAATAAACATTTGTGTCGTCTTCCAGAATTGCCAGATCCTGTTGCCCGTGCATTTAAACACGTAAATGAAACAATTTATGTGATGATGCAGGGACCTAGTGAATTTAAAGTAGGTGGAAGATTGTTGAATTGGGATATTAAAAAAGACCTTCCAAAAATAACCGTACCCACCCTGATGGTAGGAGCTAAGTATGATACCATGGATCCCGAACACATGGAGTGGATGAGTAAACAAGTCAAAAACGGTTCTTATCTCTATTGTCCCAATGGTTCACACCTATCAATGTGGGATGATCAAAAAATATATATGTCTGGAGTAATTGATTTTATTAAGAAAACCAATGCTGCTTCAAACAAATAGAGGAATTTAAACCCCTTTCATCCATTCATCATTATTTAAAAACCCTGTTTGGCCTTCTACCGCATTAATTACTACATTTAAGAACTTCCAAAACAAAACACACATGAGAAAACTAAAACTGTTGTTTTCTGGGTTACTGTTTGCTTCAATGCTACAGGCTCAGGAAAGCTTTCCGGTTAACGGCGTGGCCGATAAACGAGATGGCTGTTATGCATTTACCAATGCAACCATTGTAGAAGATGCCCAAACTACTATTGCCAATGCAACATTGGTTATTAGAGATGGGAAAATTCTAGCACTAGGCGCTGGAGTGGCAATTCCAAAAGATGCCAATGTTATTGACTGTAAAAACAAGTATATCTATCCTTCCTTTATAGATATATATAGTGATTACGGTATTGCAACTGCACAAAGAACAGCAGGTGGTTTCAATTTTGGAGGTCCTGCTCAATTGACCAGTAACACCAAGGGTGCTTATGGTTGGAATCAAGCAGTTCACCCAGAAGTAGATGCGGTAAGACAATTTGTAGTTGACGATAGCAAAGCCAAAGGTTTAAGAGATCTTGGTTTTGGAACAGTTTTGACTCACGTGAAAGACGGGATTGCTCGTGGAACAGGTGCCGTAGTTTCTTTGGCTAATGAAAAAGAAAACTTAGTAATCTTAAAGGAAAAAGCATCGGCTCACTATTCATTAAGCAAAGGAACTTCTAGTCAATCTTATCCTGGTAGCATTATGGGTTCTATCGCGCTTTTGCGCCAAACCTATTTGGATGCTCAATGGTATAAAAACAAACCAGCTAAAGAAGGTGTGAACTTGAGTTTACAAGCTTGGAACGATAACCAAAGCTTACCTCAGTTTTTTGAAGCTGAAGACAAATGGAATGATGTTCGTGCCGATAGAATTGGTGATGAGTTTGCTGTACAATATATTATCAAAGGTGGTGGAAATGAATACCAACGCATTAAAGAAATTGCTGCAACAAAAGCTACTTATATAATAGGTTTGAATTTTCCTCAAGCCATGGACGTAGAAGATCCTAATGATGCTCGTGCAGTTTCTTTGGGTGATATGAAGCACTGGGAATTAGCACCTAGCAATCCTGCTGCTTTAGAAAAAGCTAATATTCCTTTCTGTTTAACCATCTCTGATTTGCGTGATCAAAAATCATTTATGACCAATTTGCGCAAAGCCATTGACATGGGATTAACTGAAACAAAAGCATTGGAAGCTTTAACTAAAACACCTGCTACTTTATTGGGTGTTTATGACAAAGTAGGAAGTTTGGAAACTGGTAAACAAGCCAATTTTATTATTACTTCTGGACCTGTATTTGCTGCAAATACCAATATTTTACACAACTGGGTAGCTGGTGAAAAATATGCTATTAAAGAAGATGCTTGGTCTGAAGTAAAAGGAAATTATACCTTAACCATTAACACAGTAGCTGGTCCAATTAAATATGCATTGGATGTAAAAAATGCAAGTACTGCTAACGTAATTGGTAAGGATACATTAACAGGTAAATTCACACATGATGGTAAAATGGTGAAATTAAGTTTCTCACCAATTGCTGCAAGAAGACCACAAGCCCCTGCTGCTGGTGGAACACCTGGTGCAGGCGGATTTGGCGGAGGCCGCGGTGGATTTGGTGGCGGCGCTGCTGCAACACAATACAGATTGAGTGGTGTATCAAATGGTAATTACTGGAGTGGTACTGGTGAAGACACAGCTGGTAATAAATTAACCTGGTCTGCTAAATTAGACAGCGTTTATTTGGCTGCTAATACTGATTCTTCTCAAAGAAGAAGAGGCGGTAACCAACGTTTGGCCAAAGTAACTTTTCCTTTTGATGGATATGGTTGGGAAGAAGCTCCTAAACAAGAAACCATCTTGATTAAGAATGCTACTGTTTGGACCAATGAAAAAGAGGGCAAATTAGAAAATACAGACGTCTTATTAAAAGACGGAAAGATTGCCAAAGTTGGTAAAAGCATTTCTGCTGATGGTGCTAAAGTAATTGATGGTACTGGTAAACACGTTACCGCAGGTATCATTGATGAACACTCACATATTGCTGCTGCTTCTATTAATGAAGGTGGTCAGTCTGTAACTTCTGAAGTACGTATTGCTGATAACTTAAATCCTGAAGACATCAATATCTATAGGCAATTAAGTGGTGGTGTAACTTCTTCTCATATTCTACATGGTTCTGCCAATACCATTGGTGGACAAACACAATTGATCAAATTGCGTTGGGGTGCTAATGATGAAGATTTGAAATTCAAAGGCTCTGATGGTTTTATCAAATTTGCCTTGGGTGAAAACGTAAAACGTACTACTGCAACACAAGGAAATAATCGTTTCCCTGATACTAGGATGGGTGTTGCCGAAGTATTGAACGATGCATTTGCTCGTGCAAAAGATTATGAAAAAGCCATCAAACTTGACCCTAAAACAAGAAGGGATTTAGAGTTAGACGCTTTGGTAGAAATCCTGAACAAAAAACGCTTTATCACTTGTCACTCTTATGTACAGAGTGAAATTACTGCAGCTATGCGCGTTGGTGATAAATATGGTGTAACCTTTAATACTTTCACGCATATCTTGGAAGGATACAAGGTTGCCGATAAAATGAAAGTACATGGTGCTAGTGCATCTACTTTTTCTGATTGGTTCTATTACAAAGTAGAAGTAACTGATGCCATTGCATACAACGCTGCTATTATGCAGAAAGTTGGTTTGAATGTTTGCATCAATTCCGATGACGCAGAAATGGCGCGTAGATTGAATCAGGAAGCTGGTAAGGTTGTACGCTATGGTGGTGTTACAGAAGAAGAAGCATTGAAGATGGTAACATTGAATCCTGCAAAAGCCTTACACGTTGCTGATAAAGTAGGTAGCATTAAAGTGGGTAAAGATGCAGACATAGTTGTATGGAGCGACAATCCTTTGAGCATCTATGCTAAGTCTGAAAAAACCATTGTTGATGGGATTGTTTATTGGGATCGTGAAAAGGACTTAGAACAACGCAAGAAAATTCAATCAGAAAGATTCCGTCTTACTCAGAAAATGATTGGTGAAAAAAGAACAGGTGGACCTGGTGCAGTTAGACCAGCAGAACCAAGCTGGCAGATTCTGTTAAGCTGTGGTGACCACGAACACGAAGACGGTATGTACACTATTGAATTACACGAAGGTGAATCTAAGGACAAATAAAACTACCAACATGAAAAGATTATTCTATACCATATCAAGCTTACTCCTGCTATGCGCTAGTGTTCAGGCGCAGGAGTCCGTTTACCCAGCAAAAGAATACAAGGGTAAACTATATATTACCAATGGAACGGTGCACGTAGGTAACGGAACCGTATTGGAAAACGCCACAGTTGAAGTAAACAATGGCAAAATTGTAAAAGTAGGAACCGGTATTGCCGTACCAGCAGATGACGTAAAAGTCTTTGATGCAAAGGGAAAGCACGTATATCCTGGCTTAATCTTACCAAACTCTGATTTGGGTCTTACTGAAATTGGGTCTGGTGTAAGAGCAAGTAATGATAACGTTGAAATTGGAGACTTTAATACCAATGTACGTTCTATCACTGCTTATAATACAGATTCTAGGGTAATCAATGTACTCAAAGGAAACGGTATTTTATTAACCAGTGTTGCTCCTGAAGGTGGCATTATTTCTGGTTCATCTTCTGTAGTACAACTAGATGCTTGGAACTGGGAAGACGCGGCTTATAAAATGGACGCAGGTATACACTTAACCATGCCAAGCTTTATCCAACGCTTTGGAAGAAGAGGTGGCGGCGGTTTTCCTGGTGGTTTTCCGGGTTTAGGCGGCGCTCCTGTTGATCCAGCCAAACAAGCTTTAGACAGGGTGGAATCAATTAAAAACTTCTTCCGTGAAGCAAAAGCTTATTTACAAGAAAGCAGCCATGCCAATACCAATTTGAAACTAGAAGCAGTAAAAGGCCTGTTTGACAAAAAGCAAAAACTCTTTGTTCATGGTGACCAAGTAAAACAAATGTTGATTGCGGTTGACTTTGTAAAAGAGTTTGGCTTTGACGTGGTAGTTGTAGGCGGTAGCGAAAGCTATCAGATTGCAGATCTCCTGAAAGCAAATAATATAGCTGTGATTTTGGGTGAGGAACATGCACTCCCTGCTACTGAAGACGATGATATTGACCAACCATTTAAAACTCCTGCAGCTTTACAAAAAGCGGGTGTTTTATTTGCTTTGAATGACAATTCATCTAATACTCGTTACAGAAATCTTTCTTACAATGCAGGTACAGCAGCCACTTATGGTTTAACCAAGGAAGAAGCTTTGTCTGCCATTACTTTAAATGCGGCCAAAATTCTGGGTGTTGATGACAGAACAGGTTCATTAGAAGTGGGTAAAGACGCCAATATCATTGTAAGTGAAGGAGATATATTAGACATGAAGAGCAGTACTATTATCATGGCTTTTATTCAGGGAAGAAAAGTTAGCCTAGAAAATAAACAAACACAGCTCTACGATCGTTATAAGAGTAAATACGGTATTAAATAGTTCAGTAAGGAATAAAAACGGTCCAAACCCACATGGACCAATTATTGAAAAGCCCCACATTTTGTGGGGTTTTTTATTTTGGACACTAATTTCTCTAACTTAGCCAAATGTCTAAAAAACTCTTTCTGCTAGACGCATTTGCGTTAATCTTTCGTGCTTACTATGCTTTGATTAGAAACCCTAGAATTACATCAAAAGGTCATAATACCAATGCACAGTTTGGGTTTACCAGTACCCTCTTTGATTTGATTAACAAAGAAAAACCAACCCACTTGGCCGTATGTTTTGATACCAAGGCACCAACTGAACGTCATACTGATTTTGCAGACTATAAAGCCAATCGTCAAGAAACACCAGAAGATCTGTTGTTATCAATTCCAGATATTAAGCGCATTATACGTGGATTTAATATTCCCGTAGTAGAAATGGATGGTTATGAGGCCGATGACGTCATTGGAACACTGGCTTGGCAAGCAGCCGATGCGGGTTATGAAGTGTATATGGTTACGCCCGATAAAGACTATGGTCAATTATTGATTCACCCTAATGTCTTTATTTATAAACCACCCTTTATGGGTAATCCTCATGAGATTCTAACAGCAGCTAAGATCTGTGCCCGTTGGGATATTCAAAGAGTTGAACAGGTAATAGACATGTTGGGCATGATGGGTGATGCGGTAGATAATATACCTGGCATACCAGGAGTAGGAGAAAAAACAGCTGCCAAATTATTAAAGGAATATGATACACTAGAAAACGTTTTGGCTAACGCCGATAGTCTAAAAGGGGCATTGGGCGAGAAAGTGAGAAAGGGTGCAGAGATGGCCATTATGAGTAAAAAATTGGCTACCATTATTACCAATGTTCCTGTTCAATTTCATGAAGAAGATTATAAACTTAAAGAATGGAACAATGATGAATTAGTTCAAGTATTTACAGAATTAGAATTCAAAACCTTAGGTAAAAGAATCTTAGGAGATAATTTCAACGCCTTCCAGTCTGCACCACAAGCGGGTCAAATGGATTTGTTTGGTAATGCTGTTGCAGCACCAGAGAAAAAAGATAAACCCAATGAACTCAAAGAAGCCCTACAAGAAGACGGGGGCAATACGGGTTTACAGGCCGATAAAAATATCAACAACACGCCGCATGATTATCAATTGATACAGGGCAAAGATGCTATTGAAGCATTGATCAGAAGATTGATGCCTGAACGCGAAATCTGCTTTGATACAGAAACTACTAATATAGACGCAAACGAAGCAGAAATAGTAGGTATGAGTTTTAGTATAAAAGCTGGTGAAGGATATTATGTTCCTTGTTCAAGTAATAGAGATGAAGTATTAGAGATGCTGCAAAAGTTTCATCCCCTATTTAATAGAACCGATGTTACTTGGGTAGGACAAAACTTGAAATACGATTTGCTCTTATTAAAATGGTATGGTGTTGAACCCAAAGGAAAGCTATTTGATACCATGTTGGCGCATTACCTCATTGAGCCAGAAGGCAGACGCAGTATGGATTTGCTGAGTGCGCAGTTCTTAGGATATGAACCCGTACACATTGACGAACTCATTGGTAAGAAGGGTAAAAACCAAGGAAATATGCGTGATGTGGATCCAGAAAAAGTAAAAGAATATGCTGCAGAAGACGCAGATATTACGTTACAATTAAAGCATGTTTTTGATCCCATGTTGGAAGAGAAAAAAGTACAACGCGTTTTTAATGAAGTAGAAAACCCCTTGGTGCGTGTACTAACCGATATGGAATTTGAAGGTGTAAAAATTGATGTTGATTTTCTAAACGCTTATAGCAAAGAATTAGAAAAAGACGCGAAGACTTTTGAAGAATCTGTTTATGCGCAAGCGGGAGTAAGATTCAATCTTGCATCGCCAAAGCAATTGGGAGAAGTTTTGTTTGATAAATTAAAAATTGATCCTAAGGCTAAGAAAACAAAGACAGGTCAATACGCTACCGGCGAAGATGTATTGCAAAAACTCTCTAACAATAATCCTATTGTTGCAGACATTTTGGGCTTTAGAGAATTGACCAAACTGAAAAGTACTTATGTAGATGCTTTGCCTGAAATCATCAATAGCAAAACTGGTAGGGTTCATACTTCCTATGCGCAAGCTGTTGCGGTTACTGGAAGATTGAGTAGCAATAATCCCAACTTACAAAACATACCAGTTAGAAGTGATAGGGGTAAAGAAATTAGAAAAGCATTTATTCCAAGAGATGCTAATCATGTATTAGTCAGTGCGGATTATTCACAGATTGAATTGAGAATTGTAGCCGCCATGAGTGGTGATCCCAATATGTGTGAAGCATTCAAACAAGGCAAAGACATTCACACCGCTACAGCTGCAAAAGTCTATGGGATTGAAGAAGCCGATGTTACCAAAGAACAACGTTATAAAGCCAAGAGTGTCAACTTTGGGATTATCTATGGTCAGGGTGCATTTGGTTTGGCAGAAAACCTAGGTATTCCTAGAGCAGAAGCCAAAGAAATCATTGACAATTATAAAAAAGAGTTCTCTGGTATTACTGCTTATATGGATAATACCATTCATTTTGCTCAGGAGAATGGATATGTTGAAACCTTAATGGGAAGAAAGCGTTGGCTAAAAGATATTGGTTCTGCTAATTTTACGGTTCGTGGTTTTGCTGAAAGAAATGCCGTTAACTCTCCCATTCAAGGAACAGCTGCTGATATGATTAAGTTGGCTATGATTCGGATTCACAAAGCCATCAAAGAAGCGGGTCTAAAATCTAAGATGATTTTACAGGTACACGATGAATTGATCTTTGATGCTTTGCCTGAAGAATTAGACAAACTCAAACCCATTATCCTTGACAATATGCGTGCTGCCTTACCGCTTCCTAACGGGGTTCCAGTGGAAGCAGAAATGGGCGTTGGAGAAAACTGGTTATTGGCTCACTAGATAAACATCCCTAAACAAACTATCATGAATCAAAACGAAGCAACCATACATAAATTCTATACCGCTTTTCAGAACAAGGACTATGCAACTATGCAATCCTGTTATGCA
Source organism: Chitinophaga pinensis (assembly GCA_943372255.1). GTDB lineage: Bacteria > Bacteroidota > Bacteroidia > Chitinophagales > Chitinophagaceae > Sediminibacterium > Sediminibacterium pinensis_M. Next base: position 7,942 of record CALRXZ020000004.1, on the reverse strand, counting down.
GATGATGCGGTTTTTAATGATCCCGCCTTTGGTTTAATTGATGCAGAACACACTAGGGCCATGTGGGAAATGCTTTGCAAAAGAGCCAAGGACTTTTCTTTAACCTATGGTAATATTCAATTGTTAGATGAAGAGTATGCTACCTGTGATTGGAATGCAAAATACCTCTTTAGCAAAACCGGAAGAAAAGTGCACAATAAAATCAAAGCGCATCTGCGTTTAAAAGACGGATTAATCATTGAGCACACAGATGCTTTTGATTTTTACAAATGGACCAGGATGGCATTGGGTTTGCCTGGTTTCTTATTTGGTTGGAGTAATTTTATGCAGGGTAAGATTCAAAAAGGGGCTAGAAAAGGTTTGGTAGAATTCATGGAAAAAAAATAAATAGTATGCAAATTAACTGGGACTTCTATTGGAATATTATTTCCAAAATTGGTAGTAGGTATTACATGATTGCAGGTTTGGTATTCTTTGTTTTTTATGTATTGCTTAAAAAAGCTTGGGCGTATAAAAAACTGCAACCAAGAGACGCAAAAACAAAAGACTTTATAAGAGAAATTCTATATTCAAGTACTACTATTTTGATTTTTGGTTTGTTTATTTATATCCTGCATCATCCTGCTGTAGCACCTTATACTACTAGGTATTTGGAAATTAGTGAAAGAGGCTGGTTATATTATTTTGCAGTATTCCCTGTTTTGTTTTTTATGCACGATACCTATTTTTATTTTACGCATCGTGCCATGCACCACCCTGCTTTGTTTAAATGGTTTCATTTGGTGCATCATCAATCAACCAATCCATCGCCCTGGGCAGCTTATGCTTTTCATCCTTTAGAAGCTGTAGTTGAACAAGGGATTGTTTTTATTTTCTACTTTACCCTTCCCATACATATTACCCACTTGGCTTTGTTCTTCTTATTCTCCATTGTGTATAACATTTATGGTCACTTGGGTTATGAATTATATCCTAGGTCTTTTGCAAAGTCTAGTATTGGTAGGTGGGTTAACACGTCTACCAGTCATAACCAACACCACCAATATTTTAAAGGAAACTATGGTTTATACCTTTTAGTTTGGGACCGTGTGTTTGGGACCATTAGAGAAGACTATGACCAAAGATTTGAAGAAGTAACTTCTAGAGAAAAACCTACGGTGTGATTTATTCCGCTTTTGCGGGATTAGGCTTTTTGAAAATAGGCACAGTACTGCAAGGTTCGCCGTACATGATACTTTTTACAAAAGGTCTTAATTTGTTGGTAATACTTACATAAGCCGTTTCTGGAATAGGAGTATCGCCACAGCCTTTCACTACTACTCTTTTATCAGTGTATTCTGCTGCGTCAAAATGATCTAGGCTTTTCAGAATCAAACTATTTACCAAATCCTTTTCTGTTCCAAACACAATTTCTGCTGCAACAGGTTGCAAATAACTAGCTATCAGCATATATGCCCACATGGGAATAATGGCATCCACGCTACAAGTAATGGCTACGGCTGCTCCTTCATATACCGTCCAATCGGTGGTTAATAAGGAAGCCCTGAAATCCTTTTCTTTTAGAATCAATTCCATAAACAGATATCCCTTTAGGTCAAAAACCTTGATGGGTGCTTTTGGGTAAAATTGCTCTAAATCAAGGGTAATTAAACCACTTTCCTGAACCTTATTGACCAATATCTCTGTTGCCATAATCAAATTGATGGTACAAAATTAGGCATTCGCTTCAAACAATACTTTCGTTATTAGTAAAACAAAAGCCCGGACCAAGGCCCGGGCTTTGCAACTATATTAAAAAAGATTAATAAAACTTAGATCTGTTGTCTTCAATAGTAGCTGATTTACGTAAAGCTTCTGCTCCACGGTAAGCGGCCATACGAGCTGCTTGAATCAGGTTTTGCTTTAAAGCAGCTGCGTCAGCAGTAGCTGGTTTTGCACTATTGTTTTCAACACGTACAGCAAATACACCGCTAGTACCAGCAATAGGTTCGCTGATCTTTCCTTGAAGGGCTTTGTTAAATGCGGCACCAATTACTTTTGGTTCACTACCCAGGTTAGGAATAAAAGGAGTGCTAAAGCTAATACTATCAGCTCTTTGTACTAAAGTACCTACTGAACCAGCTAAAGCTTCCAATGTGGTTCCTTTAAATTTAGTATCAATAATGATCTTAGCTTTTTTAGTGCTACGAACAATGGCTTCAACTAATGGTCTTGCTTCAGCAGCAGACATGGTACCAGCTTTGTTTACTGAAGTAAGAATAGCAACAACATATCTGTCACCTACTTCTGTTGGTTCAGAAACGGTTCCTACAGAATTGTCATAAGCCCAACGAACCAATGAACGGCTTGCACCAATTCCTACAATTTGATTATCGTTTGCTTTAATTTCAGCAGCAGTCATCAATTGTAAGTTTGATTTCAAAGCATTATCATCAAATGCTTTTTTGTTTTTGCTTGTAGTTGCAAATTGTGCAGCAGCAGTTTCAGCAGCACTTACTGTTTCATTGCTTGCTACAATTGGTTTTGCCAAGTAGCCAATTTTATAAGCAGGTCCAAAGTTTTTCTGACCCAAGATCTCAATATAGTGGTATCCAAATTCAGTTTTTACAACAGATTTAGATCCAACAGGGTTGTTAAATACATAATCATTGAAACCCATCACCATTTTACCTTGTTCAAAATAAGGATAAACACCACCTTTTTCTTTACTACCAGCATCGTCTGAATACTTCATGCATAGTGCATTAAAATCGGCACCGCCTTTAATAGCAGCAGCAATACTATCTGCTTGTTTTTTACCTACACTGTCAGGTTTAATTTGCTGACCGGTTTGTGGGTTAGCAGTACCAATTAAGATATGTCTAACAGTAACGCTATCAGGCCAGTTTTTAGTACCAACCATTTTAGCCATTACAAAAGAGCCACCATCTAAATAAGGTCCGTAGATATTACCTACAGCCAAACTTGTCAAGCTATCTTTCATTGCCATCTGTAATTTGCTCTTTCCAAAATAACTATCATAAAAAGGAAGATCTGAACCAACTTTGTTCAAAAATCCTTTAGTGTCATCAGTGGTAGCAAACTCAGTTCTATAAGATTTGAGTTGGTTCAATACTGTTGTAGAATCTACAGAAGTGGGTGCTGCATTGAAACTAACATAAGCAATACCCCTTGATTCTTCTTCTTTCTTAAATTCAGAAGCATGTTTACTTACATAAGCAGTGATATCTTCATCAGATACTTTTACAGTACTGTCTGCAATGCTATTATAAGGAGCAAAAGCATAAGAAATACTAGCAATAGCATTGTTGTCTGCCATTTGTTTTTCTACCATCCATTTAGGTGCATAAGCAGACTGTTGTAACAAAGCCTGGTATTTAGTACGCAAAGCTTGTTCAATTGTAGGCTCAATATAAGCTGAGTTAATCATGTTAACTTGCTCTGCATTCTTGCTTTTTTTAATTTGTGCAAAAGCTTGTTTGGCTTCAGCTACTTTAAACTCACCTGTTTTAGGATCAGTGAATTCATTCTTTAAAGGAGAGTTATCACCGAATAGAATATCGGTTAGTTCTTTAGAAGTTACTTGAAGACCAAGCTTCTCGTATTCTTGTTGTAAAACAATCCTTTCAACTTCTTGATTCCAAACAGAACCAATTAATTGTTCTCTTTGAGCACCCTGAGGACCATACATACGTTCTTGCATGGCTAATTTTTCTTCAAATGCTAGGCGTTCAATTTTAACACCATTCACTTTTCCCATATCGGTATTGTTATTGGCTGAGCGGCCACGTCCAACACCATCCTGCAGGATGAATGCAATTAAAGCTAAGGCGATGATACCAAAGATAACCCAAGCTCCTTTGTCACGAATACTTTGAATGACAGACATAATAAACTATTGTTAGATTTTAAGGATGGCAAAAATAGGGGAAAAAACATTAGGATAAGTTGTGGAAAACCATCCAAAACCGCCAATGGGTAAGATTTTCAGAAACCAAACAAAATAGTCCTTTAAAAAGAACCCTTCATAAGAGATAAAAGGCAATATTCTTGACTAAACCTATACACATAGACCCGTGGATAAATGATAAAAACGGTGGAAAACCTTGAATTTTCCATTTTAAAAAGTGGATACTGGTGGAATAAGTTTGTGCTTTTTAGGCAATTTGGTCAAAGTCAAAAATTTTAAAGCATTCTATGCGCTCTTAATTAACAGTGCGGGAAAAGTGGATAGTGAAAAAAAGGTCTTGTGAATTTAGTAATCCACCAATGTGGAAATACCTATTCAAATACAGTCTAGAACAAAGATTAACAAGGTGAATAAATTGTGAACTATAGTGTATAAACCAGAGATAATTAACTTTGCACTTTGGGGATAACAAACTTATCCCGAAATCCACAGCCCTAATAGTAGTAGTTTAGTTTTATAAATAAGTATTATTAAATACTATTACGGTGATTATGAACATCAAAAAATGAAAATATTGGAAAAAGGTTTTACAGACATAGAGATTGATCCAAGTCTGGATTTATTTGCCGAGATTGAGCAACTAAAGAAAGAAAAAAATGCCATTATCCTTGCACATTACTATCAGGAACCAGATATCCAGGACGTGGCGGATTATATTGGCGATAGCCTGGGTTTGGCCCAACAAGCAGAACAGACCAATGCTGACCTGATTGTTTTTGCTGGTGTACACTTTATGGCTGAGACCGCTAAGATTCTTAACCCTAGCAAAAAAGTATTGTTACCAGATTTAAATGCAGGTTGTTCACTTGCAGATAGCGCTCCAGCAGATCTTTTTAGGGCTTTTAAAGCAAAACACCCAGATCATTTAGTGGTTTCATACATCAACTGTACTGCAGAAATTAAAGCCTTAAGCGATATTATTTGCACTTCTGGAAATGCCGAAAAAATCATTGAAAGTATTCCAAAGGATCAACCTATTTTATTTGCTCCTGATAAAAATCTTGGTGCTTATTTAAATAAAATTTCTGGTAGAGATATGTTGTTATGGAATGGAGCTTGTATGGTGCATGAAATATTTAGTTTGGAAAAAATTACCAAATTAAAAATCAGGCATCCAAAAGCAAAATTGATTGCACATCCAGAATGCGAAGATGCTATTCTAAGAATTGCAGATTATATTGGTAGTACCACACAGCTCTTAAAATACACCAAATCTGATTCCAGCAACGAGTATATTGTTGCAACAGAAACCGGCATCCTTCATCAGATGCAACAGGATAACCCATTAAAGACATTTATACCCGCACCACCTACAAATAACTGTGCTTGTAATGATTGTCCTCACATGAAGCTAAATACGCTAGAGAAACTGTATTTATGTATGAAATACGAGTCTCCTGAAATTACCATGGATGAAACTTTAAGACTAGCTGCCAAAAAACCTATGGACCGCATGTTGGCTATTAGTAGGGCCGCCGGTTTATTAGGGTAATCCACTGAAATGGTTTTAGCGGGGTATAAAAAGGGTGTATTTTAAGAAAGACCTTCCCGGAATTAGCCTAGTTTGGTCCCTGAATAAAAAAACTAATAGGGTTAGTAAAATAAATACTAAAAAAATTAGTTTATATCAAGGAAAGGACTATTTTTACAAACCAATAGATAAAACACCCGTTATGAGCAACGCAGAAAAACTGAAAGCACTGAAATTGACAATCGATAAGATTGATAAGGATTATGGCAAAGGTTCTGTCATGATGATGAATGAAAAAAGCCAAGATCCTATGGAAGTTATTTCCACAGGTTCAATAGGTTTGGACGCTGCTTTAGGTGTAGGAGGTTTACCAAAAGGTAGAATTATTGAAATCTACGGACCAGAATCTTCTGGTAAAACCACTCTTGCTATTCACGTGATTGCGGAAGCTCAGAAAAAAGGTGGTATGTGTGCCATTATAGATGCTGAACACGCATTTGATAGCGCATATGCTAAAAATTTGGGTGTAGATGTGGACAACCTATTAATTTCTCAACCAGACTATGGTGAGCAAGCTTTGGAGATTGCTGATCGTTTAATCTTGTCTGGCGCCTTGGATGTAGTGGTAATTGACTCAGTTGCTGCCCTGGTTCCAAAAAGCGAATTAGAAGGTGAAATGGGTGATTCTAAAATGGGTTTACACGCTAGATTAATGAGTCAGGCTTTGAGAAAACTCACTGCAACCATTAATAAAACAAACACTATCTGCATATTTATCAACCAGTTACGTGAAAAAATTGGGGTAATGTTTGGGAATCCAGAAACCACCACTGGTGGTAATGCCCTAAAATTCTATGCATCCGTTCGTTTGGATATTAGAAGAATGACACAGATCAAAGACGGAGACGCAGCCATTGGTAACCACGTTAAAGTAAAAGTGGTTAAAAATAAAGTAGCTCCTCCATTCCGTGCTGCTGAATTTGACATCATTTTTGGAGAAGGTGTTAGTAAGCTTGGTGAAATCATTGATATGGGTGTAGAACTAGGAATTGTGAACAAAAGTGGTTCTTGGTTTAGTTATGAAGCCAATAAATTAGGTCAAGGTAGGGATTCTGTAAAGGGCTTATTGAGGGATAATCCTGAATTAGCCAATGAAATTGAAGCAAAAATTAGGGCTAAAATCAGCGAAGTAAAAATTGCTGCTGAAGCATAAATAAAAATTTTAGACGGGTTAGTAAGTATCAAGAGGCCACCAATAGGTGGCTTTTTGGTGTTTTGAAGCGAAAAAAAATACTATTCAGCCAATTTATACGTTCTAAAGTTGATTGAAATTAAAAGTATTATCTAAAAAGACGTTTCAAACCCACCCTCCCTACCGTCAATGAAAGCAAACTCCTACATTCCTGCCCTAACAGGCGTAAGAGCCATCGCGGCATTTTTGGTCTTTTTTCATCATTTTAATCAAGCTGATTTTAGTTATCCTATAAGACGAACCCTGAATGAATTTCATATGGGTGTGACCATGTTTTTTGTCTTAAGTGGCTTTCTAATCTGTATGCGTTATTATGATAACTGTGAAATCAGTAGCGATTGGTTTAGAAAATACATTAAGAATAGGATAGCCCGGATCTATCCAATGTACGCTCTATTAACCCTTTTAACTTTTTTGATTGCTTTTAGTTTTGGAGCAGAACCAAGTGTATTGGGGGGATTTGGTTCACCCATTATCCTGCTAATATTAAATATTTTCTTTCTTCGTGGTTTCTTTGACGACCTCAAATTTACTGGTGTTGGCCAGGGTTGGTCCTTAACCGTAGAGGAATCTTTTTACTTTCTAGCACCCCTCTTCTTTGTGAAAATGAAGAAGAATATGCGCAATATTGTAATCATTCCCCTTATTTTATTGGCAACAGGCTCATTGTTGGTACTCATCTTTAGCAATTTCAATTTCTATGGCTTTTTTGGTAATTTTACCTTCATGTTCCTTTATACTTTTTTAGGAAGGTGCGTGGAATTCTTCATAGGTATGGGTCTTGCCCTAATCATCCTCAAAGCCGATGAAGCTGATAGAAAAACACCCCTATTTACCATTTTAGGTATCCTTGGAATAGCTGGAAGTATTGTTATATTGGCTTGTTTACCCCTTGATGGAAGAGAATATGGTGTGCATCATCCATTTGGAATTTTTACAAACAACGTGGTATTGCCCATTGGTATAGCCTTGTTTTACTTTGGCATCATAAAAGAAGCCTCTATTGTTAGAAAATTTCTTTCTACTGGAACAATGCAATTATTAGGCAAAAGCTCTTATATATTCTATTTAATACATATAGGAGTGATTGCAAATTACACTAGGGAATGGACAAGGACAGGAGTGGATGCATTATATAATTGGTTAGAAACAAGAGAATATGATTGGTTGGCAGAAAATCTAAATGATAGTGTTCTTTTTATTGGAACAGTATTTATCATATTAAACCTTGTTTCAATCTTATTATATA
>CALRXZ020000003.1:0-68650 GCA_943372255.1 Chitinophaga pinensis | reverse complement strand
TTCTATCTAAATAAGCCAAATAACGTTGCATCATGTCATAACTCTCTTCCAACACTTGTTTGTCGCCATACCACTGATATAAATACCAAGGCAATAAAATGGCATTACTTCCCCATTCTGGTGAATCTCTAAAGCCTTGTTCAAACTGTACATATTCAGGGGCAATATCCGGAATCAAACCATCTTCTGTTTGTGCCAATTGCATGTCTTTTACAATCTTTCTACAAAGACTAGCAATATCATATTCAAATTTTACAGAAGCCCCAACCAAATGTGCTTCTTCTAACCAACCCAATTTTTCTCTATGCGGACAATCTGTAAATACACTGGCCATATTGCTTTTAATAGCCCAGTCTATAAGTTGGTTGGTTTGATTAAATAGCTCATTAGAGCTTTTAAAAGTCCCCACCATTTTGGCAGAATTGCTGGTATGCAATCCTTTGACTTCTATGACCACTGGCAGACGACGCGCATTGGGTTCTCCTGGCTGCACGGCTTTTTGAATTTGAACATATCTAAATCCATAATAGGTAAACTTGGGTTGCCAGCTTTCAATGCCATCACCCTTTAAAACATAGGTATAATAACTTGGGCTTCCTGTTGCTTTTTGATTGACAGTTCCATCTTCATTGAGTAATTCCGCTGTATAAATTCTAAGGGTATCACCTTTTTTACCCTGTACCCGAATCTTAGGAATCCCACTCATATTTTGTCCAAGGTCATAGATCAAAGATTGATTACTCAGAGACCTAACCGATTGGGTTGAAAATGTTTTCATGACTTTCAAGGGCTCTGCCATTTGTGATGCTAATGTAGGACCTGCTGTTAGGATTACCTCCTTCCAATCACGGTCATCAAACCCGCTTTGATTCCAACCCCTTTGTTCTAAATTGGCATCATAGTCTTCTCCTCCATAAATACTGCTAAAATAAGTGGGTGATGGGGCCGTTTTCCAACTCTGGTCTGAAACAATATTTTCGGTTGTTCCATCAGCATATACTAAGGCCAAGCGGCAAATCATTTTGGGATACCCATAAGCACCCGTTAATTTCCTATACCGCTCTCTAGGTTGATAATAAAAGCCATTCCCTAATTCCGCACCCAAACAATTTTCTCCGCTCTTCAACAAATTGGTCAAATCAAATCCAACATAGAGTGCTTGTTTACTGTATTGGGTCCAACCTGGATCTAAGAAATGGTCTCCAATTTTTTTCCCGTTTAAACTCATTTCAAAATGCCCTAGGCCAGAAACAAATAAGGTAGCTTCTTTTATTTTTTTATTTAGCGTAAATGACTTTCTAAATAGGGGTAATATGTCTTTTCCTGAACCCCAATTTTTCTTGCCATTACCGTGTATAGCTGGAATAATCAGGGAAGAATCTGGCAATAGCTCATAAGCCATCCACTGAGCATTCTTCCAATCTTCTTTTTGTAAAAGTCCCATTCTCCAATTGGCAATTGCAGACCATGAGCTGGCATTGCCTTTATTATCTTTTACCTGAACCTTCCAATAATATTTTTTTGCCGAAACCAAGGGTTTACCTGCATATGACACTTGTATAGATTGATTGGAATTGACCCATCCGGTTTTCCAGACATTTCCTTGATCTTTCACCAAAAGCAAACTATCATCGGACACCAAAATCTGATAGGCTGTTTGCAAGACTGATCTTTGATTTGAAGTAAGTTTCCAAAACAACAAAGGCCTAGTCTGATCAACCCCTATTGGATTTTGCAGATAGGAAGTTCTAAGCTCATGAACCTTTAGTTGTTGGCTATTGGCCATTTGCACCAACAATATCAAACAAAATCCTATTAACAGTTTTTTCATATGCCATTATTGAAAATCCAGTACTTGGAAAAACCATTTTAAAGCTTGATTTTTAAATCTTTATCCAATACATATTGGGCCCCTTTGGTTGTTGTAAAACTGGTCTGTTTATTTCCATAAACCAATTTACAATTCCCACCAGCCTTAGATGTAATGTTTATTGTTTTTAGCACCCCATCATTCCAAATCATTGAAACCTCAAATCCACCTCTTGCAACCAATCCACTGATGCTTCCTGATGACAATAATTTTGGCAATGCAGGTAAAATTTCTAAATAACCCTGATGACTTTGCAATAACATTTCTGCTATACCGGCAGCACCTCCAAAATTGCCGTCAATCTGAAAAGGTGGATGTGCATCAAATAAATTTTTATAGACTCCCCCTTTTTCACCCGTTCCAAATTCTTCCTCTGCACTACTCAATAATTTGCTTGCCATCATTAGGGTATGATCACCATCCTTGAACCTAGCCCAAAGATTGGTTTTCCAAGCCAAACTCCATCCTGTACCCTCATCCCCTCGATAGCGCAATGACTGCCTAGCGGCTTTCATCATGGCAGAATCTTTCCAAACAATATCAGTACCCGGAAAAACTCCCCACAAATGAGATACATGCCTATGCTTATTGGCAGTATCGTCTTTGTCTTGTAACCATTCTTGTAGCTGTCCGTATTTACCAATGGTATTGGGGGCAATTTCACCAGACTGTTTGATCAATAATTGTTGAAAATCAGGATCCACTCCTAATATCTTGGCGGCAGATACCGTATTCTTGTACAATTCCCGAATGATTTGATGGTCCATAGTTGGACCTGCTACCAATCCACCATTTTCTGGAGAATTAGAAGGACTACTAATCAGTTTGCCTGATACTGGATCCCTACTCAAAAACTGGGTAAAAAAAGTGGATGCCGATTTTAAAATGGGGTAATTCTGTTTTAAAAAATCATTGTCTTTAGTAAAAAGATAATGTTCCCAAATATGCAAACAGAGCCAAGCCCCACCCGTAACCCAAATACCATGATTTGCTGCATTAATGGGTGCTGTTCCTCTCCACAAATCGGTGTTATGGTGAAGCACCCAACCATCAGCGTCATAGTGGGCCTGAGCTGTTGCTTTACCAGCTTGAGACAATTCACGTATGGCATTAAATAAAGGAGCGGCACTTTCGGAAAGATTCAAAGATTCAGCCGGCCAATAATTCATTTGTAAATTGATATTACTGGTATACTTACTACCCCATGGTGGTGTTAAGAGGTTATTCCAAATTCCTTGCAAATTGGCGGGTTGTTTAGAATGAGTCCTTGAACTTGCCAACATCAGGTACCTACCATATTGTACATACATAGCCAAGAATTGGGGATCTTTTTCTGGCGTAAATGCTTTGATTCTTTGATCTGTTGGAATGCTTGTATTATCCTTACCAAAACTGATTTGCAATCGCTGATAGAATTGTTGATAGTCCTTTGTATGTTGTTTGACAAGTGCGTCAAAACTTTGGTTATTCAGGCTTGATAAAAGTTGCGTGCAAATGGCAGCAGGATTACCTGAAACATCTTGGTAATTTTTATAACTGGTAGCAGCTACCAAATAAAAAACCGCTTCATCTGCACCATCTAATTCTATCCGGTTATCAAATACCTGTAATTTTCCATGTAAGCTCTTTACGCGTAAATAAGCCACCCCTTTTAAAACCCCATAATTTTGCTGAATAAAAATACCAATGGTGGTTGGGTCAATTTTTTTCAATTGATATTGCTGGTGTAAGGTACCTAGTTTTGCAATCAGGCTAATTTTCCCAGACTGATTAGCAGAAAACCTTGTAATGATAGCGTCTTTGGGTGCAGAGGCTATATAATCACGTTGATATATTACGCCATTAGATTCATATTCTGTATGTGCTATTGCGGTACTTATATCTAATGACCTTTTATAATTGTTAATGTGTCCGGCGCCTTTCATAGTAAAATACAAATCGCCAAAAGGCTGGTAACTAGCTTGATACTGAGGCACTGTAGGAGGAGCTTGATTTTGCACAAAGTATTTCCATTCTAGTGGAAGATTAATACCAGTTTCCGGATTCTGTTCCGAGGAATAGAGTACAAATATTTTTCCTTCTTCTTTGACACCTATAAAACCTCCTTTGTCATAAAAATTAAGGACTTGAATAGCAATGGTATTTTCTCCTTCTTTAAGAATATTGGCATCAATTATATAAGACCTTTTAATGGTGTTGCTTTCTGTTGATCCAATCAATTTTCCATTAACATAAGTAAAATCTATATCTCGAATCCTGCCAAGGTCAAGCTTCATTTTTTTGCCCACCCATTCTTTGGGTAATTGAAATTTTACCCTAAACCAAACTGCTCCATCTAAAGATTCTCTACCTGCTGTTTCCCATCCATTGACAGTGGGTAAAGTCATGGTTTTCCAAGAAGCATCATTAAAACCAATTGCTGCATAATGTTGGTCTTTTTTTATAACTGTTAGCCATTGCTTTCTCTCTTGAGCATAAACGGAATCTTCCTTTGTCTTTAGTCCCATGAAATGCTTTTCAGCCATTGAATCCGCTTGTTTTTGTTTTCCATCAAGCAGGGCTTTGCGAATAGCCCCCAAATATTCAGACGCGCCTTTTCTGGCGTATGCCCTAGGCATCCCCGTCCAAAAACTAGATTCATTGAATTGCAAGTGTTCTTCTTGCACCCCACCATAAATCATGGCACCCATTCTACCATTACCAATGGGCAATGCTTCGGTCCACTTTTCCGCTGGCTGTTGGTACCATAATTTAAATGGATCCTGAGCCTGAACAAGAGCAGGCAATAAAAACAAGCAATAAAACCATTTACATTTCATAGTAAATAACTAGTGGTTAAATTCTTAAAGGAATATTTTAGAGGTTACCATTATAAAAAAGACCACCCAATTGAGTGGTCCTTCTATTTAGACGGGTATGTTACAATTTAATGGCCCATTCATTCAGCATAGGCCTTCCCAAGAGCGCATTGGCTTCTTCGTCATTTTTGAACTGCTCTTTCTTTGGATTCCATTCCAATTTTCTATTTAATTGGTAAGCAATATTTCCAATATTACATACTGAAGATGTACGATGTCCGGTTTCTACATCACAAATAGGCTTGGTTCTGGTGCGCATAGCATTCAAAAAGTCTTTGTAATGGTCTTCGCTTTTGTATACATGCTTTTCAGATTCTCCAATCACTTTGTCTTTCAAAGAAGCAGGGGTAGTTTCTAATTTACCCCTAGCCACTTTAAGCTCCCCTTCTGTTCCAATAAAATGGATGGCATTGCCCCAAGCCCATTTTTCATGGGTCATGATAATGCCATTATCGTATTTATAAGTAAGGAATGGATGTTCTTTTCCATCGGGTGCTATTACTTCTACTGGACCGCTGGAATCCATATCTAAGGCCCATTGTACAATATCAAACATATGTGCGCCCCAATCAGTAACCATTCCACCTCCAAATTCTTTGTAGTTGCGCCAATTAGGATAAACGTCTTTGGTAATAGGTGGTGCAAGTTCTGAATTAAAGTTCGCAGGTGCATTAGGTCCTAACCATTTGGTCCAATCCAATCCTTCAGGAATAGTTTCCGCTGGAAGATTATAAGGGGTTGGCGGTGGGCCAACATTTACCTTAATCTCTTTAATTTGACCAATATAACCATTACGAATTAATTCAGCAGCTTGTCTAAATTCCTTCCAGGAACGTTGCATACTTCCAGTTTGAAAGACCCGATCATGTTTTCTGGTAGCATTTACCATGGCCCTACCTTCTTTCACCGTTAAGGCCAATGGCTTCTCACAATAAATATCTTTCCCAGCTTGCGCAGCTCTTACAGCAGCTGCCGCATGCCAATGGTCTGGCAAAGCAATCACTACGGCATCAACTGATTTAAGTGCCAATAGTTCCCTAAAATCATTGTAGACAGGAATCTCATTATATGCACCTAATTGGGTATTTTTTGCATAATTGGCCTTGATACTTTCCAAGGTTTTTTTGGCTTTTGCTTGGTAGACTTCACTGATGGCCGTAAACCTAATTTGCTCTGTTTTCAAGAAATAATTAGATAGAATACCTCCTTGTTTTCCTGCACCAATTAAACCCAATGAAATAATATCGCTAGGTGCTGTGTATTTAATTCCGGATAAGCTGGTTCCGCCCAAAACATGTCTGGGTAGAATCATGAATCCAGCCAAGACTTTGGCCGAATTACCCATAAAATCTCTTCTGGAAACCGATCTAGGTTTTTGTTCTTTCATGGCAAGAGTTTGTGTTGGTTTTGCTTTTATTTTGAGATGGAAAAAGGTACGATATTTTGGGTAATTCCTAGCTTAAAAATTGTATTTACAAAAATTCCTATTTCAATTCTACTATATGAATTTTGGCGGCTGCTAAATCAAAATAAAATTTCCCCTCCTTGGCTTGAATATCTAGTAGCTTTCCATCTACCCAAATCCTTGCATTGTCATGTGGAGCTTTCAATTCTAAATGTGCACTTATACCTGTTGGAAATTGTATTTTATAAGTAGCGGCTTGCCCTTTTAAAAGATAGTCAATGCTTATTTTACCCCTTATTAAAGAGGTAGTTAATTTGGCAAATTGTAAATGACCTAATTGGGGTTTTATATGCACCACGGATGCACCTGCTTCTATAGGTTCAACACCCATCAATTTGCGTACGATTAAATTGGCTGGCGCCGCGCCCCAAGCATGGTTTAGGTCTAAATTAGGTTTGTATAGTTTGTCCCAGGCTTCCATGGTAATGGTAGAACCAGTTCTAATCATATTGTACCAACTTCTTTCTTTGGTGCTAGTCAAAAGTTCTAATGCATAGTCAGCCTCTCCGGCATCAAACAATCCATCCAATAAAAACTGAGCCCCATAAACACTACATGCCATTTGTCTGGTCTTGATAAAATTGACAACTGCAGTTTTATTAGATGGAGAAACTAAGTTAAAAGCCAATGCAAACATATTTGCATGGAGCGATGTATGGTTGGTAGTATCACCATCTTTTACCAGGCCTGTTTTTGCGTCTACAAATACCTGTTGAAAAGCGTTGAATGCTTCTTTAGATTTCTGCTCATAAAAAACAGCGTCTGCATCCTTACCCATTACCTTGGCCAATCTAGACATCAAGACTAGGTTCCTATAATAAAAGGCATTGACTACAGCATTTAACTTACAAAAAACAAATCCATCTATTTCTCCTTCATATTGTTTTTCTTTTCCAATAAAGCCTCCACCCCTTGGCCAATCAACTATGTCCTTTAAATCTTGTTTTCCGTCAAAGGCCTTGGTAATATGTATGGTTGCAAGAAATTCCTTGGTTTGTTTTCCTGTAAGCGTGCTAATAAGTCCATTAGATTCTTCCAATGGCATCAACATTTTTAATTGCAGTTCTGGATAGTATTTTTTCAAATAACCAAGATCACCCGTATATAGATAATCATTCCAAGCCATCAATACATTTTGCAGACTCCATTCCGTTGGCCAAGTGGGATGGTCAATCAAATAAGCCATTGATCTTCTAGCAATACTATATTCAGCATCTACTGCATAATGAGATAATTGGTTAATTAGTGCGTCAGCTTCATACGGAACACGTTCTCTATCTCCGTCTACATAGTATCCGGAAAAGCTTGTAGCCTTAATACTGTATTTACATAAGTCCCAAACCTTGTTCAACACCGTATCACTAGAATGAAATAAGGAAGCTTGGTCATCAAAAGGATAGTAGACCAATTTTCTTTTCACCATCCCCTTGTCTAAATTGCCCTTATACCCCCTAATGGCCAAATACCTAAAAGGAAATACCTCTCCTATATACTGGGGCATTTGAATAGGATTTCTACTATTTCTTTTTTCATTTACTGGCCATTGAAGTTGGTATTCGTGCAAGCCTTTTTGAATCAACAAACCCAATTTGATATACCTAATATTGCCATTGTTTTTTAAAAATCCATTCCCCCCATCCATGGCTTCAGCAGCTTCTATAAAAACACTATCCGTTTGGTCACTGTTGAATTGCAGCATTAGTTGGGCAAATCCATCTTTGCCAAAGTCAAAATAATAAGTACCATTTTTTTCTCTTGATTGTGCTATGGGCAATTCATAACTGGCTGCAAGTGGACTATGTGAAAAATCATTTTGATTAGTAGCTAAGTAAAAAGAACTTATGGCAGAAAATGCGGAAGCCTTTCCCGCTCCGTCCCATTCCTGAACCTGCCAATAATAGGTTTTACCGGATTGCAAGGGTTTGCCTTTGTATACCAAAGGATGTTCCTTGCCCTTCATTTTTTTAGAGTCCCAATAGTCCGCTTTTTGATCTTTTAATAGTTCTGGACTAGATGCCAATAAAATACGGTAGGCACTAATACCTTTGATGGATTTAGCACTGATCCAATCAAAACTTGGATTGGGTTGCAGAATGGTAGCGTATTGGTATTGCCCATTTTCAACGGCTCTGCTTAAATTGACTGAGACTGGGAAACCTGATTTACTTACCTGTTGGGTATTCAGCAATAAATCCGTTCTTAAACCTGTTGGCCCTGGCAGATTTTGTGCCAACAAAGAACCCACAAAACAACAGGCCGCTAAAACAATGCAAATCCTTTTCATACTGGGGTATCATTAACGCTTGATCACAATACTTGGATTAATGGGATACCTGCCAAAATCAGCACCATAGATGGCTATTCCTCCATCACCTGCTGTAGCTAATTTTAAGGAAAGATAACCCTGTGCAGTAGACTGTTTTAATACTGCAGCACTAATAGGAACTTTAATTAAATAACCATAAGACCCCGCTTCTCTTAATTTTTTATCTTTTAGTTGACTATTCCATGAAAGTACCCCTCGGTGGTCTGCTGGATCATCTGGCAATGTTGCTGTTTTAACCGTTTTTCCATTCACATCAATTTTTATTACTGAAGCAAACAAAGTTTCATCCGTCATTGGATAAGCATTGGGATTTTTATGTGGAGATACTTTGGCTCCCAACATATAGTCTTGGTCTTTTTCAAAACCCTCACCCTTGTCTTTATCAAATAATTGCTTAGCTGATGCTTCTACTAAAACGTAGGCAGTTTTCATTCCCTTGGTATCCAAATTGGCTGGTACCGGAATTTGATACTCTATAAAACCCTTACCAGCTCCATTGACTTTTAATCCATCCAATACTTTCCAAACCTTATTACTAAACTCAGCCTTAGAATAATTTTTGGCCTCCTGTTCTAAGATGGTGGTTTTATCTGGAGCCTGACCACCTTTCACCACCACATGCATAAAATTACTGTGCAAGAGTTTTCCATCTTGGTCTTTTAAACGCAATTGCACCATACCAAGTCCTGCATTGTTGGGCATTTTAATGGTCAGAGCAGGCAATTGTTGTTGCATCCAAGGCTGGTAAGGAATTTTGGTAGTTTCGTGAACCAGTCTTTTGCTTTCTCCTGTTTTGTCCATAAAATCCATATCATATTCTAACACCAACTGATTGTCTTTTACAGCAGTTCCAGTCATGGCAGAAAGATAAAGAGGCATTTCCAATACTGTTCCTGCTTGCAGATTTTTACAAATCTCATTACCCGTAGAAATATAAAATGCGGAATGAAAATCTTTGTCAGACATGCCTTCCATCATTTGACTCAGACCAGTGAATTTTTTGGTTCTATCAAAACGCCAGTATCCATTCCACTCATTGATCACGTCATGGTGTTCTGTATACAGCCAACCAGCCACTTTAGGATATTTTCTAAATGTGTTAATCATTCTATGATAATCCCAGCTCCAATCTACGTCACCGGTACTACCATCATATCCCCAAACATTGCCACATTCAGAATTGATATTGGGTTGTAAGCCCTGTTTGAATCCTTTTTCAAAATGGTCGATACTTCCTTCAAATGTCTTAGAAGTAAGATTGGCTAAATGGTCTTCCCAGGCCCAACCAGGTAAGTACTCATGCCATGAATTAATATCAGTTTCCGTATGTCCTCTGCCACAACAAACAGAATTGTCTTCTACCAACCTTGTTTGGTCTAAAGACTTAGCTAAATAGTACATAGAAGCAACCCAGTCTTGGGTCTGAGGCAAATACTGAGAACTAGTCTTGCCATTTTCAACAACTTTTGTTTGTAAGCCCCAAGTTTCATTAAAGGTGATCCAAGAGAAAATGGCTGGGTGATTGTAATCTCTTTTAATCATTTCCCTCAAAGTATACTCAGACTCTTTCTGCATAGCCGCGTCTGGCTCTCCCCATGCATTTGGTAAATCTGACATCACCAACAAGCCCAATTTATCTGCCCAATATAATTTTCTAGGAACGTCTACTTTAATATGGGTTCTAATACCATTGAGTCCAATTTCTTTTGCCAAGGCGATTTCATTTTTCATAAATGCATCTGTAGGAAAAGTATAGAACCCTTCAGGATGGTAAGATTGATCCAAGGTCAATTGAAGATAAATGGGTTGGTTATTCAAAGCCACATAGGGATAGTTGGAATTGGGTAGATTCATCACAGAAATCTTACGCATGCCAAAATAGGATTTGACCTTGTCATCACCCAAGCTGATTTCCGTTTCATACAAAAAGGGATCTTCCAAATTCCAAAGTCTTGGATTGGGTATAGCAATTTGAATATCGGCCTTGCTCTTATTTTTTAAAACCTTTGTACTGGTAACTATCTCTTCTCCTGCAGTTTTAATTCGAATTTTCAGTTCTGTATCTGCACTTAATTCATTGGAAAAAAACAAGGACGCTTTTACGTTTTTCTGATCTATATCCGGGGTAAAATGAATGGTCTCCAAATGTGTTTGACCTCTACCTTCTAGATAAATGGTTTGCCAAATGCCACGTGCATTGCCATAACCCTGTTTACCATACAATGCAAAATCTCTACGTTTGTCATCAACTCGAATTACCAACTGTTGCTGGGCTCCAAATTTTACTTGAGCAGTTAATTCAAAAGAGAAAGGCGTATAACCACCTTGGTGTTTGCCTAATAAAACCCCATCTAACCAAATACTGGTTTCATAATCAGAAGCACCCACGGTTACAAATACACGTTGCCCAGTCCAAGATTGTGGTACTTGAATAGTTCTTTTATACCAGGCATAATCTGACAAATCCTTTACGCCTGAAAGAGGAGAGCCCCATGGAAAGGGCACATTGATCTTATGTTGAAAAGCAGCTTTTCCTTTCTGCCAATCTTTTGACAAACCTGTATTTAATGAGTCAAATTCAAAATCCCAAACACCGTTTAAGTTTATCCAATCAGCCCTTTCAAAATCAGGTCTGGGGTGTTCTGGCAAAGGAATGTTTTGAGCAAAGGTCAAATTTACTACCAATAAGCAAAAGAGCATCCATTTGAATTTCATATACAGTTTTTGATAAGCTTATCTACTTCAAGTCTCAGGGTAAAAGGCAATTGAAAAAGAAAGTCAGCAGGCTTTCACCCACCGACTTCTACCAAACTGCCAAAATCTTGCAAATCAGGTCTATTTAATCTCCCTGATTTTGATGCTTCTGTAATATACGTTATCTCCATGTTCTTGCAAAAGAATGGGAGATTCGCTAACATTGCCAAAATCCTTGCTTTTTGCATACTTACTATGGGCCAATAAAACCTTATAAATAGGACCACCCTTTTCGTATTCCACTACTTTAAAACCATTTAACCAATGTTCTATATGGTTATTGGGGTAAACCACAATTTTACCTTGGTTCCATTCCCCAATTTTTTTCTGAAAACGAGCTTCCATTTTAATAGAAGGAATTAGGTCATATAAACTTGCTAAAGTACGGTTTCCCTCAACACCCATTTTTGCATCTGGGTGCAAAGCATCATCCAATACTTGGTATTCCAAACCTAAACCAGCCTTGCTTCCTGGGGTTTCCTTTACAAAATATTTTACCCCAGAATTGGCGCCAGGAGTCAATTTAAAATCAAACACCAATTCAAAAGCTTTGAATTGCTGCACGGTAACTAAATCTCCGGGGTGATTAGCATGTGTACTATCTTGAACATGTAGGTTACCATTTTCAACTTCCCAACCTTTTAGAGGAGTGGTTACTTGACCAGCAGACCTCCAACCGGTTAAATCCTTACCATTAAATAGCAGTTGAAATCCTTGGGCTTTTTCTTGATCAGACAAATTATTCACCAAATAATTAGCTACTGGTGTACTTGCATCCATGGGCCTTGGTTTCATAGCTGCGCCAGTTTGAATGCGAATATTTTTCCACTGGATTTGTTGACCACCTTCACCTTGTTTAATGGCATGAACCTGCAAAGCAATAAACCCCTTTAAGGTAAGATCATCTAACATACATGTTACGGGCACATCATTCACCCAGGTACGGAATAATGGTCCAATGGCTTCAATGCGGTATTTGTTCCAGCCCGTTTTGTTAAAAGCTTTTTTAGCAGTAGGGTTCATTTCTGTTTGGTACATCCAACCCCTACGAGCTTCGTCATAAATGCCGCCAGACCAAGCTCGGGCAGAAGGATCAATTTCTACTTGATAGCCGTGTACGCGACCATTGTTGTATTCAGGCAAAGAAAGACTTCTGATTTGGATACCAGAATTCATCTCCCCCACTTTTAGTTCCACTTCTAAAATAAAATCACCATAGGTTTCATCCGTTGCCAAAAAGGAGTTTGGTTCACCAGGAACGGTTGTTCCTACAATAGTTCCATTGACAATTTCATATTTGGCCTTTCCATTTAATTGGTGCCAACCTTTGAGTGTTTTACCATCAAATAGATTCTTCCAACCTGTTGACTGAGCTTGAATTTGCTGTGCCAACATAAAAGCAACAAAAACAATTACAATTTGCTTAAATAGCATTTTTCTCATTTTATGATTTGTTTGATTTTTAATATTTCTGAAGCAGCAAGCAAATAAGCACCTGTGCCAAAAGATTCCCAACTTTCTGAATTAAAATTTTTCCTAGGATCCGCCCCAATTGGTTGCACCCACCCTACCTTGTTTTCGGGAGTAACTAAAGTATTTAACCCATCCCAAGCTTTTTTTACTATTGGAAGGTATGTTTTGCGATCAATTATTTTTTGATTGATTCCCCATGCAAGGGCATAACATATAAATCCAGTACCGGAGGCTTCACCTCCCGGATAAGCTTCCGGGTCTAATAGGCTGCTTCTCCAAAGTCCATCGGCTTGTTGTAATTCTATTATCCTTAAACAGAGTGATTGATATAAATTCAAATAAAATTTTCTACCTGTATAATCTTTGGGCATAGCATCTAAATACCTAGCCAAACCTGCTAGCACCCAACCATTTCCCCTAGACCAAAATATTCTTTTTCCATTTGACTCTTTTCTTCCTACTCCTTCACTGTTCCATAAATAAGCGGCATCTCTAGCAAATAAATGTTCCTCTTGGTGATATAATAACTGATAAGTCTGTCTAAAAAGGGTATCGCTCAATATCAATAATGATGCATCATTTTTGATATTTGCCATTTTGGCCATGGCAGGAGGAGCCATAAATAATGCATCACACCACCACCAATTAATTCCATGTTTTCTAATTTCATTACCTGGCATTAATTGCATTTTCTTTAAAGAATCATAAGTTGGCTGAAGCATTGTAGCATCTTGCTTTATTTGAAATAAATTCAAATATGTTTGACTTATGGCATAGTCATCAGCATGGTCATATCTTCTTCCCGGAAGCCATTTTGTTCTTTCTCCCATGGCAAAAACAGAGTCTAAAATTTCTTTATTCTTAGTAGACTCATAAGTAGCAAAAACCCCAGTATAAAATGCGCCATTGGTCCAGTCATTCAATGGTTTTCCATTTGAATGCTGCAATTGCCAAAGCGCAACATGAAACATCCTAGTTTTAATGGCAACTGGATCAGAGGTATTGATATTTTGACTGATAGAAAAGATTGATACTAACAACATTAGTAGCAGTAAGGTTATTCTAGGCCGCATATCAGAAAATTTCATTCAATATCTGATAAACTGATTGAAAACCAATTAAAATTGAACGAAAACGATGTAGCTGAATTTTAATTTTACAGATTATGCCTTGACTGTTAAATTGAACTTGCAGCCCTAAATCTTATATGTTATTATAATATTGAATTCCTCTAATTGCCAATTTTGGATTCAGCGTCATCTTATTACAACTTTCATTTCATAATTAATGGCAGCATAAAACTGGGGCAATTTGAGTTGTGTTTTTGATAGCGTTCTTAGAAATAAATTAGTGACCACCAGCGTCAAGCATATTGAAAACATGCAAGACCTGGGGAAACAAAGCATCTGCATATTCTACTGCAGCTTTGCTACTGCCTGGCAAGCAAAGTACCAAGCTATTTCCTATTGTTCCTGCGATACTTCTTGAAAGCATAGCAAAGGGCATTCTTGTTTGTCCATAATTCCTAGCAGTTTCCATGACACCAGGTAATTCTTTTTCTAACAATGGACGAATGGTTTCTACAGTAATATCTCTAGGTGAAACACCAGTGCCACCTACAAATAAAATCAGGTTAATTTTTTGTTGAACTAAATCATGAAATTGTTCTTCAATAGCAGTAGGCTCATCTGGTACAACTTTGTATTGTACGGTTTCAATATCGTAAGTCTTTAATTTCTCTATGAGAACCCGCCCTGATACATCTAATGCAGTTTGATTAGATACAGAATCTGAACATACTATTACAGCAGCATGAATTTGTTTTGATGGTAACCATTTCTTGTCAGACTTACCCCCTGTTTTATTTAAAAGCTTTATCTGCAAAATTTCAATTCCCTTATCTAAGGGTTTAAGCATATCATAAAGTGTTAAAGCCGCTATGCTTGCGCCGTGCATGGCTTCCACTTCTACACCTGTTTTGTAAATGGTATGTACTTCCACAGAAATATGAATTTGTAAATCTTTGATCTCAAATTGCACATCTGAAAATTCAACTGGTAGTGGGTGACAATCTGGAATCATGTCACTGGTTTTTTTTATGGCAAAAAAAGCCGCCACTTTTGCAAAAGAAAATACATCGCCCTTGGGCACTTGATTATTTTTGATTGCCTCAACTGTTGCTATGGATGACAATTGCACAATTGCAGTAGCAATTGCCTTTCTTAGATTCTCAGATTTATGGGTAATATTAACCATATTAATTATTTTGTTTCCAGACAGTAGACTGGTTGTTCAATATTTCTTTACCCCAAATAGGTAATTCTTTTTTAATGGCTTCAACCAATTCATTGCATGCTTCTATTGCAGCTTGTCGATGTTTGGAAGATACAAAAACAAATAAACATATTTCTCCTACTGCCACTTTACCCAAACTATGGTGCACGTGCATACAGCTTAGTTCATACTTGGCAAAAAGGGCTTCTCTAATGCTGTGCATTTTTTCTAAAGCCATTTCTTGATAGGTGGTATACTCAATACCCGTTACAATGGCATCTCCCTTTTGGTCTGATCTCACTTGTCCCAAAAAAATGGAATGTGCCCCAATACCTGTTTTGGTTGAATGATGTTGAATATCATCTGCAATTTTCTGAGCCAATATGGGACCTTCTACAAAGATATTTTTAATGCTTTTACTCATCTTGACATTTTATTAAAATAGGCAGTTAACCCGCCCTTTAAACTATAAGTCTTAACTGCTTTTTTTACCTGAATTTGTTGCGCAGCATAAACACTTCTAATTCCTTGGTGACAGATTACACAGATTTCTTTTTGTGGCAATTGCTCCATCTTTAAGGAAAGTTCAGACATGGGTATTAGCGCATCAGAAAAATCAATGGGTGGATATTCATGTCTTTCTCGCACGTCCAATACAAATATCTGACCCTTGTTTTTTAAATCTAAAAATTGATCCACATTAATTTCTTGAATATCTATCTCGCCCAATTCATCCAATACCAATGATTCAGGCGCAAGAAAAGCTTCTCTTGTAATCATCTTTAATGGCTGTTTTAAAATGGCAATTTCATAACTACTAGTATCTAATAAGTCATGGGTAAACAACCGCCCTATTAAGGGATTACCAATTCCAGTGATGATTTTAATGGCTTCTGCTGCTTGCAATGACCCTATGATTCCGGGCAATACACCTAAGACACCCATAGTTTCACAACTTCCTTCAAGATCTGATGCTGGCTCATCTGGAAACAAATCTCTGTATTGATAACTGATTCCATGCTCATCTGGCAAATGAAATACAGATAACTGTCCCTGATAACGCGTTACCGCCCCATATACTAATGGAATACCCAAAATGGCAGCGGCATCATTGAGTGTATATTTACTTGAAAAATTATCTGTAGCATCAATCACCAGATCATATCCTTCCATTAATCCCAACACATTTTGTCTATCTAAGAAAATCTTATGTGTTTGAATTTGAATATTTGGATTTTGCAAATGCATCAACTTCTCAGCAACAGCCACTTTTGGTTGACCAATATCGGCTTGCCCAAAAAGAATCTGTCTATGCAAATTAGATTCTGAAACTAGATCCGGATCTACCAACCCAATCTGCCCTACTCCTGCAGCAACCAAATACTGCAAGGCAGGACAACCTAGTCCACCTATCCCTACCATTAATACCTTGGCATTACCTAATTTTTCTTGTGCCGCAAGCCCAAAACCAGGTAAAATCATTTGTCTAATATATCTATTGTATTGATTCAATTTATCCGCCTGAAAATGCTGGCATTAGTGCCACCACATCGCCCTCCTTTAGGGGTTGTTTATCTTGTATCATGACTTTATTCAGTGCCAAAAAAAATCTTGCTGTTTCAAGACTAGGATATTGTTCTAAGAGTATGGCTTTCAAATGAACTGTATCTACCGGCGCTTCTATTTGAATGCGGTTTTTACCAATAATATCTGTTAATGACCCAAAAATCAAAATCTCCATGAAGCTAATTTAATCAAGTAAAAAATAGTTTACCCACGGCCATGATTAACACTGAAGCCAATAACCATTTCATTTGAGCAATGGGTACTTTTTTTGCACCAAGATAAGCCCCCAGCCATCCACCAATCAAAACTATTGCAGCTATCCAAACGATACCCGTTGTTAATACAAATCCTTTTTGAATTTGACCAACCAATCCTGACAAAGAATTTAAAAATATAAATACCGCACTAATGGCTGCTGTCTCTTTTTGATTGGCCCATCCGGCTAAAATTAAAATGGGGGATAATAAAATGCCTCCTCCCATCCCTATCATTCCTGACAACAAACCTATACCTGACCCAATGAGCAAAAGCATCCAGAATGGGGGATCCGTTTTTCTCTCTATATCAGTTTTTCCTGTAAGTAATCTGATGATGGAAAACAAAAGAACCACCGCTAAAATGCGTTTATAAATGGCATCTGGTAAAGGAATAATAGAACCAAGATACGCCAAAGGAATGGAGCCCAGAATGAGTGGCCATAATAATCTTGGTTTAAAAAATCGGGCTTTATAAAAAGAAAGAAAAGCAATAAATGATACCAACAAGTTTAAGACCAAGGCAGTAGGTTTCATAACTAAGGGAGTGAACCCAAATAATGCCATCAAAGCCAAATATCCACTAGCCCCACCATGTCCAACTGAAGCATATAACAATGCTACCAGAAAAAAACATAAAGCATAAAATAGTATCATTTGATCCATAAACTAAATTTAATGGAATGGATGCAATTTGACCATACTGAATTGTTCAAACTGCTGTTGTGGCCCATCTAATTCTATCCAACAATTGGCTTCCACAAAACTATTTTGCTGATAAGAAGCTTGCCCTCCCAAAATGCTGACAATGCCATTTTCCACCCTTGCTTTTAGAAAAAAACAAAGACTGGAGGATTTATGATAGGAATGCTTCAACTTGCCCCAAATGGGTTCTTCTATGGCTTTCCCAGACATGACCTGTATAGCAGGCATAACATACTGTTTAAAACAACTCATCACAGATGCTGGATTGCCTGGCAAACCAAAAACCAATTTTTCATCCTTGACACCAAAGAAAAGGGGTTTACCAGGTTTTTGTGCCACCCGATGAAATACCTGTTCAATACCTTCTTGCATACAGGCTGCTACTACAAAATCATAATCTCCAACACTAACACCTCCTGTTAATAGCACAATATCGTTTGATTGAAGCGCTTCTGACAAAGTATAAGCCGTTTCTTGTAAATGGTCTTTTGCATAAAATACTTGTACATGTTGTATTCCTTGTTCCTGTAGCAATGCCCTTAGTGCAAAAGAATTGGACTCATATACCTGTCCAGGCAATAATGGATTACCGGGACTAACCAATTCGTTCCCTGTAATCACTATGGCTATTTTGGGTTTCCTGTACACTTTAACCGCACCATAACCCATGCTGGCAATAAATCCCACCATACTGGCTGTAATTAAAGTACCAGCAGGTAAGGCCAAATTGTTTTGGGCAATTTCTGACCCAGGCAAACGAATATGCATACCTTCTTCAACAGGATTGGGCAATATTCGAATGCTGTCTTGCAATATTTCTACCCATTCTTTTTGTACAATAGTATCTGCTCCATCTGGCACAAGCCCTCCAGTAAAAACTTTGATAGCTGCACCTGATTCCAACAATAATTGCTTAAAACTTCCTGCAGGAAGCTCGTCTTGGATAATTAGTTCTTGGTGTAGGTCTTTGAATTGAATGGCAAATCCATCCATGGAAGACTGTCTAAATCCTGGAATATTGACAGGACTAAACAGGTCTGCTACCAATACATGGTCTACCGCATGTTCAATAGGTAGGATAATGGGCTCTAATTGGCCCGTGTTGTCATAAATTCTATTTCTTGCTTCCGCTACTGAGATCATGTTACTATTTTATCCGCCAATGGCTATCATGCTTCTATTGTGTAAAGTACCTGCATCAATCTTTTCAAAATCTTTTGAAAATTGTCCTCCTAATGCGGCGTGTTTGTCCCAAATAGCTGCTTTAATTAAATTTACCAAATCTCCGCCTGATCTAAGAACTGTTAAAAGATCTGTTTCAGTTTGGGAAAAAAGGCAATTCTTGATTTTACCATCGGCCGTTAGGCGAACTCTATTACAGGTACTACAAAAAGGAGCACTCATGGTGCTAATAAATGCCAAATTCCCCAAATGATCCTTAACGGAATAATATTTACTGGTATCATTTGGTTCTGTGATAATTGGAGACAATTCATATTTTGTTCCAATGCTACTTAGCATCTCTTGCCAAGTGACCAATTTGTCACTATTCCATTTGTTTCCATCAAAAGGCATAAATTCAATAAAACGAATAGTAATAGCAGTTGTTTTTGTCCATGCTACAAAGTCTAGCAGTTCTTGATCATTCAAACCCTTTACAACAACCACATTGAGTTTAACCTTAAAACCCCTCTGCAATAACAATCCAATATTTTCTTGCACTTTTTGGTATAAATCCCTACCTGTTATTAGTTGAAATCTTGTCCTATCTAAGGTATCCAAACTAATATTAACTGATTGAACCCCTGCAGCTATTAAATCATCCAAAAACTGGTCTACCCTTGTTGCATTGGTAGTGATTGACAAAGCAACACCAAGTGTACCCAAAGATCTTATAATGGTGGCAGCGTCTTTTCTAACAAAGGGCTCCCCCCCCGTAAGTCTAATTTTGCGTACGCCTAGGGCAACAAATTGTTTGGCAATTTGTAATATCTCATCAGGTTGCATCAATTGCTGATTAGGCATAAAATGGTAATCCTCATCTGGCATGCAATAAAAACAACGCAGGTTGCAATTATCCGTCAAGGATATTCTCAAATAGTCATGAATCCTATGGTGTTGGTCAATTAGCATTTTGCTTGTTTAATAATTCTTGAAATCTAGTATAGTCTTCATGAGTATCTATATCCATTGCTCCCAGCGGAAAGTCAATGGTTTCTAAATCCGCTAAATGTTGATCCACAATTTTTTTGGCTCCTTTATCACCTTGTAACTGAAGAATATGTTCAAAATATCTACGATGAAAAATGACAGGAGTTCCATTTTGCAATTGATATCTGGCTGCTACAATTCCCTTAGCAGATGCTTGAAATGCATTAACCATTTTATACAAAACCTGTCTATCTAAAAAGGGTTGATCACTCACTACAAAAAGAATGGCATCTACTGCTGGCAGTTTTGCCAATACCGATTGCAAACCAAATTTGATAGATGCAGCCATACCCAATTCCCAATCGGGAAAATTCAATAGTTCCAGTCCGGTAATCTCTAAGGTGGATTTTATTTGATCAGCATATTTTCCTGTTACCAAGCAAATGGTGGCAGGATTCAATGCTTGAACTTCTTTGACTATATGTTCTAAAATAGTCTTGTCTGAATAGGGCAAAAGCATCTTTGCAGCTCCCATTCTGGAAGCAGCACCGGCAGCCAATATAACAGCACCTAATTTCACAATCCGCTATGTATGGGTGAAAGTTTGTGTTTCAGATGAATGGGATCCTTTGCTTGTATAACTGCCATGATCTCAGCACAAATAGAAAGTGCAATTTGATTAGAAGTTTCTGCTCCAAGATCCAATCCTGTGGGACCGTATAATTTTTCCAAATCTGATTCCTGCAATATTTGCCCCCTTTCTTTAATTTCTACTAAAATTCTTTCTCTTTTTGCAGCAGGTCCAAGTAATCCAATATAAGACAGATTCATGGGTAGCAAGCCTTCCAAAATGGCCAAATCATATTGATAATTATGGGTCATCAATACAAGCGCTGTTCTTTGATCAGGAATCAGTTTTGCAAGAATATCTGCAGGTTTTCCTACCCAAATTTGTGCAACATTTGGAAAACGTTGTCCATTGGCATGAGTGATTCTACCATCAATTACAGTACAATCCCAACCTAGAATGGATGCCATTTGAACCAATGGAAAAGCATCATTACCGGCGCCTACAATCATTAATGAAATTGGAGGCAAACAATAATCCAAGAACACAATTTGTTGATGGGAATCTACAAGGCATTCAAAATGAACCGATGATTTTTTATTAGCATGATCTTTTACTAATTCATGCGCATTTTGATCTTGAAGGGTTTCTAATAATGCATCAAGATGCATGGTGCCCAAATGAATGGAGTGATTAGGAGAAAAAATAGTACAGACCCAAACTGGTTTTCTGGTACCCAAGGAATTTCTTAACGCTTCAATAGGCTTGGGTTGCTTTTCTAATAGTGGCTCAATAAGAATACTTACAATTCCATTACAACCCAGCTGAATACCAATTTGGGCGTCTTCTTCATCAGTAGTATCGTATACCACCAATTTATTTTTGCCTTGGGCGATGGCTAATGCGGATTTTCTAAGTGCATCCCCTTCTAAACATCCACCACTAATGGCACCAGTCATTTGACCTGATTGGGTAACCAACATTCTTGCACCCGGCCTTCTATAGGAAGATCCTTGCACTTGAACCACAGTTGCCAATGCACAAGATTGCCCTGCTGCAATGGCAGCATCATATGCTTGAACAATGGCCTTGGCTTCTTGCATTTATTGATTGAGTTCGGTTCTTTTTTTGTTGACCATGGCTGGGGTAATGGCCACAGCAAACTTATTTCCCCAAGTATTACGAACATAGTTGTAGATATCAGCAATTTGCTCGTCACTCAAATAGTCTTGGGCTGGCATGGCAGCATTATAAACTGAACCATTTACTTTAATCTCTCCAGATTGCCCCTTTAACACGAAAGAAATTAAATCTCCAATGGGTTTATTCAAATAGTCAGATTTTGCTAATGGAGGAAAAGCACCTGGCATTCCTTTCCCATCGGCCATATGGCAGTTTTGGCAATTAGCGGCGTAAGCATCCTTACCTCTTTCTATGCTTTTAGCTAGGTTAAAGGTTTGAACAAATGAACTAGCCCCAAATAAGAATAGGGACAAAATGAACACTAATTGATATTTTTTCCTCATGATTCAATAATAATTAAGATATACTTTAAGAATCTGATAGGCAATCTACGAATTCGTTTAACAACGCAAATCAATCAAATTTGTTCAACCCCTATTTTTGATACAATAGTACTGATAACCAATTAATTAATAAAAAAGCCAGCAATATTATTGCTGGCTCAGAAATTGGATTTTAAGCGGATTTATTTATTCATCTCTGTAATCTGCCCTTTTTCATTGATTTGTAAATAAAGGTCTTCATTCAACCCACTTAAGGAAATGTAATAATTGGTTTCCTTATCAGCATTGACAAATTCAATACATTTAACCAATTCATACTCTGGATATGCATAATTAATGGCCATTTGCGTAATTGCATTTTTTGGAAGACGGTCGTAGGCAAAAGTCTTGGATGTTCCAATCAAATCACCATCAAGCGTGTAGAAAATTTCTGTATTAACACCATTTGACACCAGACTAGCTTTTTGATAAAGATCATTGGTAGTCCAAGTAATGGCATTTGATTGTTTGTAAGCCTTTTTTAAGGCATTTGCAGAATAAAAAGGAGCATCAGAATTTGCAGCAAATGAGCTGGTTCCAATAAAAAGGGTTACTACTGCGGCAAAAAGAAACTTTTTCATGTTTTTATTTTTTTAAGTTTATAATCTTGGTTTTCAAAAGTTGATACTTGCATTTCGCTTTCAAATCAACAAGACAAAACTACATCGGGGCAATAGCCAATACTATTGGATTGTGAGCAGTGAAGGACTTTTATGAATTATTGGGACAAGTGGCGTTAAAAAAAAGGTTAACCAAGGTTAATACTAGGCTATAACCCAATGGCAGCAAGGCTTGAAGCAAATTTCTTAATAAATTGCTAAAGCATGTAAAAAAATGCCTAAAATATAGGAAAGGAATCCTGTTATGGGATAAATGGCAAAATATCGGTTAATAGAATGTCTCTAATATGATATTCAAACAGGTATCATAAAAAAAAAGGCCTCCCAAAAGGAGGCCAATAAACCAATGATTGGAATATTTAGATAAATTTCAGCACTGCCTCACCCATGGCATCCGTACCCAAAATATTTTCAGGTAAAGTGCTTGCATCTGCAATATCCCTAGTTCTATATCCTTGCTTTAATACTTTATCTACAGCACTAATCACCAATTCGGATTCTGCTTTCATACCAAAAGAGATATCTAGTAATAATGCTACAGAAAGAATGGAAGCCAATGGATTGGCAACCCCTTTTCCAGTAATATCGTGAGCAGAACCGTGAATGGGTTCATAAACCCCTGTACCGTCTCCAATAGAGGCGGAGGCCAACATACCCATGGAACCTGCAATCTGTGAAGCTTCATCGGTAAGAATATCTCCAAATAAATTGGCTGTAACAACAACATCAAAACGAGTTGGGTCTTTGATGAGCATCATAGCCGTGCTATCAACAAATTGGTGTTCTACTTCTACGTCTGGATACTCCAAAGCCAGTTTCTGAATTTCTTCTCTCCAAAGACGGCTAGTTTCTAATACATTGGCTTTGTCTACTGAGCAAAGTTTTTTTCTTCTGGTTCTTGCAGCTTCAAAAGCCTTACGACCAATTCTTTCAACTTCAAAACGGCTATAGACCGCATGATCATAAGCAGTATCCCCATTATTGGTTCTACCTTTTTCACCAAAATAAATATCCCCAGTTAATTCTCTAAAAAACAAAATATCAGCGCCTTTTAAGATCTCGGGTTTAATACTAGAAGCACTCAATAATTCATCAAATAATTTGATAGGGCGAAGATTGGCATATAAGCCCAATTCTTTGCGCATTTTCAACAAACCTTGTTCAGGTCTCACTTTTGCAGAAGGATCATTGTCATATTTAGGATGACCTACAGCACCAAAAAGCACCGCATCTGATTGACGCATTTTTTCTAAAGACTCATCTGGCAAAGGATTACCTGTTGCTTCAATAGCCACATGACCAATCAAGGCTGTGTCGTAAGTAAAATTGTGATCAAATTTTTCCGCAATCTTGTCTAGCACTAATTTTCCTACTGCAGTTACTTCTTGACCAATTCCGTCTCCGGGTACTATTAAAATATGTTTGTTTGCCATTTTGTTATGGATTTAAATAATTGAATTAATGCATCATGTTTAACATCTTGGTAGTTGCCTTAATGGCCGATACCGTTTGGTCGCTATCCAATCCCCTGGTTTTGAATTCCTTGCCTTGATTCATCCAAGTAATGATGGTTTCACAAAGGGCATCAGATTTACCTCCGGGTGGAATATGTACTGTATAATCGGTTAATTGGGGTAGTGCTATTTGTTTAATGGCATACACTTTTTTCAGTGCATTCATAAAGGCATCGTATTGACCATCGCCCTGCGCGCTTTCTTCAAAAGATTCTCCTTCAATCACAATTCTCAGTGTGACTGAGGGTCTTAGATTTTTGGCATGCGTGAGTACATAATTTTCTACCTGTACTTTTTCTTCAATGGCACTACTATCTAATACATCAGAAATAATATAAGGCAGGTCTGCCTGAGTAATCATTTCTTTTAAATCACCCAACTCAATAATTCTTTGAGTTACTTTCTTTAGATCTTCATCAGACAATTGAATCCCCAATTCATTGAGGTTATTTTCAATATTGGCTTTACCACTGGTTTTACCTAAGGCATATTTTCTTTGGCGGCCAAACCTTTCTGGCATCAGGTCATTGAAATACAAGTTATTCTTCTTGTCTCCGTCTGCATGAATGCCTGCTGTTTGTGTAAACACGTGCTCTCCAACAACTGGTTTATTAGAAGGAATTCGAATACCAGAAAAAGTCTCTACTAATTTACTTACAGAGTACAGCGCTTGCTCATTAACAGATGTTTTTACAGACTTCAGGTTATCATGCAAAACGGCAACCGCACTGGCTAGTGCTGCATTACCTGCACGTTCACCCATACCATTAATAGTCAAATGAATGCCTTTGGCCCCTGCTTTTACGGCTTCTAATACATTGGCTGTACCTAGGTCATAATCATTATGTGCATGAAAGTCAAAATGCAATCTAGGATAGCGTTTCACTAAGTCACCTACAAATTCAGTTACTTCAGAAGGGATTAATACACCCAAAGTATCAGGTAACAAGACCCTTTCAATAGGTTGGTCTTGTAAAAAATCTAAGTACTGCAAGACATATTCTTTGGAATGACGCATACCATTGCTCCAATCTTCCAAATACACATTACTTTTTAGCCCCTTCTCATTAGCCAATTTTAAAACAGCCGCAATTTCAGCAAAATGCTGTTCGGCAGTTTTTTTCAGTTGATGGGTTAAGTGATTCAATGAACCCTTGGTCAAAAGATTCATCACCGTTGCACCAGCTTCCAACATCCAATTAACGGATACTTCCCCATCTACAAAAGTGAGCACTTCTACCCTATCTAGGTAACCGTTTTCTTTTGCCCATTTGGTTATTTTCTTCACAGCCTGAAATTCACCCTCTGAAACTCTGGCAGAGGCAATTTCAATTCGATCAACTTTTAGATCCGTTAATAGAAGTTTGGCAATGGTTAATTTTTCAGATGCTGAAAACGACACCCCGCTGGTTTGTTCACCATCGCGCAGTGTGGTATCCATGATTTCTATATGTTGCTGTTCCACAGTTAGCGTTTGTAGACTATTAATAGGCACTTGCTGTTGCAAATGTCTTGATCTCTTCTTTCATTGCTTGTAGGTAATCAATATCATCAAAACCATTGAGCAAATTGTGTTTCTTGTATCCATTGATGTCAAATGACTCAACAGCACCAGTAGCATTAATGGTAATGGTTTGGGCTTCCAAGTCAACAGTTAATTCCGCTTTTGGATCTGCCTCAATGGCTTGGAAAATTTGTTCTAAAAATGGCTCTGAAACCTGCACTGGAAGGATCCCAACATTAATAGCATTTCCTTTAAAAATGTCTGCAAAAAAGCTGGAAACCACGCAACGAAAACCATAATCATAAATGGCCCATGCAGCGTGTTCACGGCTTGAACCACTTCCAAAATTTTTACCACCTACCAAGATCTTTCCAGCATAGATAGGATTGTTTAAAACAAAATCCTGCTTGGGTGTTTCGTCATTGTTGTATCTCCAATCTCTAAATAGATTGTCGCCAAAACCTTTGCGTTCTGTTGCCTTTAAAAAACGAGCAGGGATAATCTGATCGGTATCAACGTTCTCAATGGGTAAAGGCACTGCAGAACTAGTTAATTTGGTGAATTTATCGTAAGCCATAATAATTGATTCTAAAGTTTAAAAATGTTGGATTATAACAGTTCTCTTGGGTCAGTTACCACACCAGTAACTGCTGCTGCAGCCGCCACCAGTGGACTAGCTAATAATGTGCGGCTTCCAGGACCTTGTCTGCCTTCAAAATTTCTGTTGCTGGTACTCACCGCATATTTGCCCGCAGGAATTTTATCGTCATTCATAGCCAAACAAGCAGAACATCCAGGCTGTCTTAGAAGGAATCCAGCTTCTGTAAGAATATCATAAATGCCTTCTTCTCTAATCTGAGCTTCTACAATATGAGAACCAGGTACAATCCAAGCAGTTACATGGTCTGCTTTCTTGCGTCCCTTTACTATACTTGCAAATGCCCTAAAGTCTTCAATGCGTCCATTGGTACAACTACCAATAAATACAAAATCTACTTTCTTACCAATCATAGGTTCACTTTCTTCAAAGCCCATGTATTTCAGAGATTTGGCATAAGTGGCTACACCACCTTCCAAGTCAGTTGCTTTTGGAATGCTTTTAGAAATGCCCATGCCCATACCCGGGTTGGTACCATAAGTAATCATGGGTTCAATATCGGCAGCGTCAAAACTATATTCTTTGTCAAACTGAGCAGCAGCATCTGTTTGCAAAGTTTTCCAATACGCCAATGCCTTGTCCCAAGCATCGCCCTTGGGTGCTTTTTCCTTACCCTTGATATAATTGAAAGTAGTTTCGTCAGGGGCAATCATACCACCTCTAGCCCCCATTTCAATACTCATATTACAAACCGTCATACGGCCTTCCATGCTCATATTTTCAAAAACATCACCAGCATACTCTACAAAATAACCAGTAGCACCTGCCGTAGTTAATTGTGCAATGATGAATAAAGTCACGTCTTTGGGCGTAACTGCTTTTCCCAATACACCATTTACATTAATGCGCATCTTTTTGGGCTTGGGCTGCATAATACACTGAGAAGACAAAACCATTTCAACTTCAGAAGTACCAATTCCAAATGCAATGGCGCCAAAAGCACCATGGGTAGAAGTATGGGAATCTCCACAAACAATAGTCATTCCTGGTTGGGTAATACCATTTTCTGGTCCTACCACGTGTACAATCCCATTTTTAGGATTGCCTAATCCCCAATGGGAGATGCCGTATTTGGCAGAATTGGTTTCTAATGCCAATAATTGATTGGCAGAAAGCGGATCAGCTACAGGTAAGTGTTGGTTAATGGTGGGTGTATTGTGATCGGCAGTAGCAAATGTGCGTTCCGGAAATAATACGTCAATGCCCCTGGTTTCCAAACCAAGAAAAGCTACAGGACTAGTTACTTCATGAATAAAATGACGGTCAATAAAAAACACATCGGGCCCGTCTTCAATTTTCCGGATCACGTGTGCATCCCATACTTTGTCAAATAAGGTGGTTGGTTGATGGCTCATTATAAATGAATTTGATGAATGTCTAAATAATCTAATACCCTTTAAGGAAATCAAATTTAACTAGTTTATTTATGACTTATTTATACTTATTTTGACAATTATTGATACCTTTAAAGTATCATGGAAATCAGACATCTCAAATATTTTCTGACCCTAGCCAAGGAATTAAGCTTTACCAAAGCTTCTGAGAAATTGTTTATAGCACAGCCTCCTTTGAGTAGGCAGATTAAGGAATTGGAGCAGGAATTGGGCACGTTACTTTTCAATAGAAATAACAAAAAAGTGGTGCTCACAGAAGCAGGTAAATTTTACCAAAAAGAAATTACCTTATTGTTACAAAACCTTGATAGGATTAACCTGAAGGCACAGAAAATGGGGCAACATATTAGTGGGGAATTTAGGATCGCCTATATCAGTTCTACTTTTTCTGGAGATATTACCGAGTTGGTCAAATTTCTCTCTACCAAATACCCCTTTGTCAATTTTAGGTTATATGAAGTACCCACGGTAGAACAGGTGATTGGATTGGAACAAGGCAAAATAGATTTGGGTATTATTAGGGCCCCTTTATATTCGCCCCATATTGCAACCAGTTTATGGTTTAGAGATAGTTATTCTTTGGTTTTCCATCGTGCCAACGTGAATATTAAATCTGAAAAAGAGATTACCAAACTCAAAGACGAGACCTTTGTATTTTTCAACAAAGAATATGCCCCCTTCTATTTCGATAGCTTGATAGAAATCTGCGCCAAATATGGGTTTGCGCCAAAAATTGTACACGAATCCAATAATATTTCTTCCATTATCCAATTGGTCAAAAATGGACTAGGTATTTCTATTGTGCCCACCAATATTGTTAAAAGTTATAACTACCCAGAGCTTGGTTTTTTAGAACTTAAGAAACCCAATTTGTATACCGATATTTTATTGGCTACACCAAAGGATAGTGATTCTGAAATTGCTAGAGAAGCCATTCAATTTCTCTTAAAATAATGGTCTAAATTAATGCTGCTTCTGCATTTGCTTTAATCAACCGAACTTCCTCTGCTGATGCATTAAATACAGTGCCAAGGTCATGCACCAATGGGTTTTGATAGGTTAATGGATTAGCCTTGTCCACCCTAGCAGCACTATGGTATTCCAAAGCCTGTGTTGCTTGCGCGATGGCCCCTACATTATGGCTTCTCAAACCACAACCGGGCATGATAATAATCCTATCTCCTGCTTGATGTATGAGCCCTTTTAAAATGTCCAATGCATCAATGGCTGCCCTTTTTCCCCCGCTGGTTAAAATCCGTTCAAAGCCAGCCTGAATGGCTATTTCTAAAGACGCTTCCAAATTTGGCGATAGGTCAAAAGCCTTGTTCAGCGTAGATTTCATGGGATAAGCCCATTCCACAAATTGTTTACACAAATCTGCGTCTAGGTTACCATCTAATAGTTGTGCGCCAATGGAAATACCATCGCAACCAATTTGCTTACAAAACAAAATGTCTTGATGAATACTTTCAATTTCATCCTGACTATAATAGTAGTAGCCACCTCTTGGGCGGATAATGGGATATAATTTGATGTCTAATAGTTTTCTTGCTTGCATTAAAACCCCAGGAGCAGGTGTGGTGCCACCTTCTGTAGGATTGCCACAAAGTTCTACCCTACCTGCACCACCAGCTTGGGCATTGATACAACTCTCAAGGTTAAAAGCACATACTTCAATCAAAACTTGTTTAGACATAGTTGCTATTTAAAATGAAGTTACAAAACAGAATGCTTTTGCATAGAATTACCCTTTGAATCAAGACCAGTTTTGGTAACTTTGAAACTTCAATCAATCATGGATTGATTTATAAAGCATGTAGCAAACTGATGGATATTCAAGAAGCATTATTAGAAATTCTTCCCAAAGAAAAAATCAAAGCCAGCATTAGTGATAGGTATAGCTATGCCAGTGATGCTAGTTTTTATTATCTGGTGCCCCAAGCCGTAGTACAACCGGCTAACCTAGATGAGATCAAATCCATTTTTCATTTCTCTCAAGCCAAGGGTATTCCCATGGTTTTTAGAACCGGCGGAACCAGTTTGTCCGGACAAGCAATTACGGATGGTATTCTAGTAGACCTAAGTAGGTATTGGCAGGGAGCAAAAGTATTGGACAATGGAAATTTTGTTCAAGTACAACCAGGCATTATTGGTGGTCAAGTAAACCAATTACTCAAAAAATTTGGTAGAAAAATTGGGCCTGATCCGGCTTCAATCAATGCGGCCATGATGGGTGGTATCTTGTCTAATAATTCCAGCGGCATGTGTTGTGGCGTAGTACAAAATGCCTATCATACTATCAAGAGCATGGCGTTTATGTTACCTGATGGAAGCTATTTTAATTCTGCTGAAAAAACTGACTATATTAAATTTCAAACAGAAAAAACTGCCTTATACCAAGGCATTCTTGATTTACAATCAAGACTAAAAAGCCATCCTGAATTAGTTGCCAGCATTAGAAGAAAATACCAATTAAAAAATACGGTGGGTTATGGTTTAAATGCCTTTTTGGATTTTGAACACCCACTAGATATCTTAATTCATTTATTAATAGGCGCAGAAGGAACACTGGCATTTATTGCAGAAGCTGTTTTGGAAACCTTGCCAGACTTGGCTTTCAAGGCAACAGCCATGTTGTATTTTGAAAACCCATTAATGGCTTGTAATGCTATTGCCGGCTTAAAACAAAGCGGAGCAGCTGCATTGGAATTAATGGATCGTGCAGCTTTACGTTCTATAGAACAGAACCCTTATGCTCCAGCTGCTTTAAAAGATCTTCCTGGAAATGCTACGGCCATTCTTTGTGAATACCATGCAGATTCAAGTGAAGCACTGGCAACCCTATTAGCCAATGCCCAACCAGTATTAGGCAATTTATCTACTGTTTTACCTTTTGATTTTAGCATAGATCCAGTTCAACAAGCCAAGTATTGGAAGTTGCGTAAGGGCATGTATCCATCGGTTGCAGCAGCCAGAGAAAAAGGTAGCACGGTTTTATTAGAAGATATTGCCTTCCCTGTTGAAGTCTTGGGACCTGCCGTATTAGAAGTGCAGGAGCTCATGATCAAACACGGATTTCACAATGGGATTATTTTTGGTCATGCTAAGGAAGGAAATTTGCACTTTGTCATATCGCAATCCTTTAACCATTCATCAGATGTAGAAGCCTATGAATTATTGGCTAAGGATATAGCTGTATTGGTGCTAGATAAATACAAGGGTTCCTTAAAAGCAGAACACGGAACAGGTAGACAGATTGCACCTTTTATTGCGGATGAATGGGGCC
This sequence comes from Chitinophaga pinensis, assembly GCA_943372255.1. Classification (GTDB taxonomy): domain Bacteria; phylum Bacteroidota; class Bacteroidia; order Chitinophagales; family Chitinophagaceae; genus Sediminibacterium; species Sediminibacterium pinensis_M. Next base: position 37,845 of record CALRXZ020000003.1, on the reverse strand, counting down.
AAGATGCTTTTAAGATCATGAAAGACCTAAAAGCTTTAATAGACCCACAGCAATTATTAAATCCCGGGGTCATCATCAATGGAGACAAGGATTGTCATATCAAAAATTTGAAAACCCTTCCAGTAGTAGAAGAAGAAGTTGACAAATGCATTGAATGTGGCTACTGTGAACATAGATGTCCAAGCAGGGAATTTACTATGACACCTAGAAGAAGGATTGTAGTTAGAAGGGCCTTACAAAGACTATCCAAAGAAAAAAATACAGAGACTTATCAGCAACTACTCAAAGAATACCAATTTGACGGTTTGGATACCTGTGCAGTAGACGGGTTATGTGCACTAGAATGCCCTGTAGATATCAATACCGGTGATTTGGTTAAAAGACTTAGAAGAGAAAACCATTCACCCAATGCCAATGCAATGGCATTAATGGTGGCCAAACATTTTGGTACTGTAGAATCTTTGGTTAAGACCGCTGTAAAAACAGGCCAATTTGCCAATAGATTATTGGGAAAACAAACCATGCCTAATTTGACCAAGGGTATCCGAGTATTGATCCCATCTTTTCCTTTATGGACAAATGAAATGACTGGCCCTATTTCTGCAAATACCAATGAACCATTAAAAGCATCTGCCGTCTGGTTCAATTCCTGTATTAGCCGGATGATGGGAGCCGATAAGGATTCTAAGGAATCAACGGTTGATCTGGCATTGCGCATTTGCAAAAAAGCTGGATTGGAATTATTGGTACCAAATGATCTGAATGGGACTTGTTGTGGTCAAGCATTTTCATCCAAGGGATTTCAAGATGCTTATCAGCACACTGCCAATCAAACCATAGAAAAATTGTGGAAATGGACCAATCAAGGTCAAATTCCCGTAATCATGGATACTACTTCTTGCACACATTCTATGCAGCATAGTAGACCCTATTTAACGCCGTCCAATCAACAAAAATTTGACAGCATTCAGATCATAGATATTGTTGCTTTTCTGGCCGATAAAGTAATCCCAAACTTAACCATCAGTGCCCCCAAGAAAAACATTGTATTTCACCCTGTTTGTAGCACTTACAAAATGAACTTGGTAGAAAAAATGCGCATCATTGGCTATGCTTGTGCCGCTAAAGCGGATATACCTATTAGTGCAGGATGTTGTGGCATGGCGGGTGATAGAGGATTCTACTATCCGGGGCTTACAGCTGCAGCTACTAGAACAGAAGCATTAGAAGTAAATCAACAAGACTATGACGGGTATTATTCTACAGGTAAAACCTGTGAAATGTCTTTGTCTGCCTCTGTTGCCAAAGACTATCGATCTATCTTATACTTGGTAGATGAGGTAAGCGCCTAAGGTAATTTTACTGCTTGACGAGCAATTAATTTCCAGGCCTTTTGCTGTTTTTGCCAAACCAAGACCAGGGCTAGTTTTACTTCTCCAGGTTTGCCACCATCATTGGTGTTAGCAAATAATTTGTTTCTAACAATGGCAGTTTTACCAAACAATTGAATGGTTTGGTCTGTCAAATTAATCTTTACAAAATCAGAACTACCACTGGTCAAGGATTCAATAAAAGAAGTTCTACCTTCTAATTTTCCACTAGAATGGCCATAACTAACTTGATCAGACACCAATGCTTCCAATGCTGCTTTGTCTGGATTAACCATTAATTCAGTCAACTTATTCACGGCTTTAGCCACTTGTAAACTGTCTTTTGACTGTGCCTGAGCTGTATTGAGAACTAAAACTGCTATAATAAGGTAAATTCCTTTTTTCATTTTGTTGTATTAAGTTACTAATGTACAAAACTTGAATGAATGAATTGGGCACAAAGTAATAAAAGTATTTTATTACTTTTATTAAAAAAACTCCTAGCTTTGTGGTAAATAAAAATAAAGAGATGCAAAAAGAAAACACATTAGACGTAACACAGTTAGAGCCCAGACTGAAACACCCTACCATATTTAATCGATTTGATCAACTTGCTAAAGCTGAAACACTTACCATTCATAATGATCATGACCCCAAACCTCTTTATTATCAATTATTGGCAGAACGTGGAAATGTATTTTCTTGGGAATACCTTGAAAAAGGCCCTCAATGGTGGATTGTCACTATCACCAAAAATGAATTTGATACTCACCAACCAACTTTGGGAGAATTAGCAGCATCTGATATGCGAAAAGCCCTTCTCCTTAGGCAAAATGGTTTGGACTTTTGTTGCGGTGGAAAGAAAACGCTGAAAAAAGCTTGTGAAGAAAAAGGTTTAGACAGCAGCAGATTGGAAGAGGAATTAGCCATGATTGACAAATTAGGAAAAGGAAAACATCCCCCCTATTTAGAATGGAAACCAGATTTTCTAGCCGACTATATTGTTAACACACACCATCATTATGTTCGTAATAGACTCCCAGAATTAAAAGCACTATCTCAGAAAGTTGCATTTAAACATGGTAAAGTATATCTAGAATTATTGCGTATTAAGGAATTGGTTGAATTGATTGATACTGAAATGCAAGCACATATGGTAAAAGAAGAAAAAGTGCTTTTCCCTTATGTAAAAGCATTGGTTTTTCAAAAAGATTTAGATCAAACACAATTTGGCTGTCAGTTTGGTACGGTACAAAACCCCATTAACATGATGGAAATGGAACATGAAGTTGTAGGAGAGCACATGTTAGAAATTAGACAACTTACCAGAAACTATGCATTACCAACAAGTGCTTGCAAAAGTTTTCAATTATTGTATTCCGTTTTAGAAGAATTTGAAGAAGACCTTCACTTGCACGTACATTTGGAAAATAATATACTTTTCCCAAAAGCCTTGGTATTGGAAAAAAATATTGCCAAAAATTAATGCAGCATGCTCAGTCTCACTTGTCAAACAGCTATAAAATCAGTAATTTTTTTAGCATCCAAAATTGAATCAGATGAAAAAATGGGAATTTCTATGATTGCTACTGAAATTGGGGCAAGCGTTCATACAGTTGGAAAACTATTACAGACTCTTGTAAAAGCAGATGTCATAGAAAGTTCAAAAGGCCCAACAGGTGGATTTTATATGACAAAAGCACAATTAAAACAACCCATTTTACATATTGTTATGGCCATAGATGGGGCTGATGTTTTTAAAAGATGTGGCTTGGGGCTAAGTAAATGTGTTGCAACGCATCCTTGTCCAATACACCAAGATTACAAAGAGGTTCGAGATAAATTTGAACTGCTATGTAAGAATAGAAAAATTGCAGACTTATGTATTCCATTATCAGAAGGAGTGAGTTTTTTAATTGGATAATTTTCTTTGATTATGATTTGAATCACAGTTGAAACAAACCACAAAAGATAGCTTTATAGTATTAATTCATCAAAATGAAAATACATGAAAAAGTTATTTTTTGTGGTTATTTGTAGCAGTACTGTTTTTTTACACTCCTGTCAAAACAATGCCAGTGACAGCGCAGAAAGTCCCAAACCTACAGAAGAAAAAATGGCTGGTCAATCTGGTGTTCAAGACGATGTTTCTCAAAAAACGGTAGTACAAATAGCCATTGGAAGCAAAGATCACAGCACCCTAGTTGCAGCAGTAAAAGCAGCTGAATTAGTAGATGTACTAAGCAACACGGGACCCTTTACTGTATTTGCACCTACTAATGCAGCTTTTGACAAATTACCTGCAGGTACGGTGGATGGTTTACTCAAACCCGAGAAAAAAGATGCTTTAACCGATATTTTACAATACCATGTATCCGTTGGAGTTTATAAAGCGGATGCCTTTAAAGATGGACAAATTCTAGGTCAAGTAAACGGATCTAATATTACTATTCAAGTTAAAGATGGTAAAGTAACTATTAATGGTGGAGCTACTATTATAGCATCTATCCCAGCATCTAATGGCATCATACATGTAATAGACGGCGTTTTATTACCACCACCCCAAAAAAATTAAGTCCCCCCCAATAAAAAAGTGCAGCCATTGACTGCACTTTTTTATTAAAATTTCAATCTCTTAAGCCTTTAATACCATCCCTGATAAAATGTTAGCTAGTTTTTTTGCTTTTCGCTTGGCAATACTTGCATTTGCTCCCTTAAACTGTTTATCTATTGAAGCTGTAAATAAGAGCAGCCATCTATTAAAATGTGACTGATCTAATGCATGAACTTTATTGAGGTGTAGATGAAGTGTCATAGGATTTCCCTTGTAAGTACCAGAGAAGAATAAAGTGTTTTCCCAAAAATCGCACATTAAAGGAATATGCCTCTCCCAATGAATTAATACTTTTTCATTAAAAATGGGAGATAGTAATTCATCATCCAGAACTTTTTCATAAAAAGCCTGAATTAATAGTTCAATATCTGCTCTATTTAAAATATCTTTTTTCATACCAGTTAGAGATCTTTTTTATGAAATAACCTGGTGGATAACCAAAGCGGGATGATGGCCCATGCAAGTAGAAACAACCCAGAAATCAAGCGGCCTAAATCTGTTCCAAAAAAGTCTTTGAAGACAGCTCCTGTATACCCCATCATAGCGGATATATCTAATTGTAATAAAACCATGACCCTTGTAAGGTCTACTGGATTTAAACTGCTAACACCCACCATCCATTTTTCCAAAGGATAATCGGCAAATTGAAACAACAAAAAAAGAACAAGTCCATCAAATAATATAGAAAAATATAACCAAAGCAAAATAGCAATACCAATTCCTTTTGCTTTATCCCTTGTTTTTACAGAAGCCAAAAGGGCAATGGCAACAAAAATAGCTGTCAAAAATAATCCTGTCATAGTCATTAACCCCGCGGTCAATCCAGGCTCATAAATAAAGAGTGGAATTCCTACGCCAACTAGAAAAGCTAGCATTAAAGCCATTGATAAACCGGTATACAGGCTTAACCAAATTCTTTTCCTAGGAAGAGGTTGGCTTACCAATAATTCTAGAAACTCAGCACTATTATATACATAGATAGTAGAGAACACTAGACTCACCAAAGGAACAATTAAAATACTCACATTCAGCAAACTCAGTAATCCTTTACTACTATTGTCTTCCAAGCTAAATACACTAAAACTAGTTACCAATAGAAATAAAGTATACACTAATACAATTCTATTTTGAATAATATCAGTCAATACATATTTGATGATTTTTTTCATGCCTATTAGTTATTTGACTATTTGCTTCACCATAATTTTGGCTATGGCTTTATTCAGTTTTAGTTCTCCGGTATATTCACGAAGATCTTCTATAGATTTATGAAATACCAATTTACCTTCTTGCATAAAGACTACTTGGGTAACTAAGTCATCCAATTCACTCAAAATATGAGAGGTAATGAAAATCAATTTACCCTTTTGTTTCTCCTTGATAATTTTGTCTTTTAATATTTCAGTAGCAACGGGATCTAATCCTGCAGTTGGTTCATCTAAAATCAATACATTCGGGTTGAATAAAAAAGCCAAAGCCGCACTTACTTTTTGACGGGTTCCACCCGAAAGTGTACGCATCTTTTTATTAATCATACTATTTAAATCAAATGCGAGAACCAAGTCCTCGTCTAATTCATCTTGATGATTTCTAATATCTTTCATCATTGAAAGCAAATTTCCAATGGTCATATTATCAGGATACCGACCAATTTGGGGCATGTACCCAATTTGACTTCTATAATTCCAATCGTGTAAAATATTTTTCCCATTAAATGTAATAAAACCACTGTCCGGCATCACCATTCCTAAAATACATTTGATTAATGTGGTTTTCCCACTTCCGTTTGGACCAATTAAGGAAATACATTCACCTGCATTACAAGCAAGACTAATATTGTCTAATACTTGCAACTTGGAAAATCGTTTAGATACATTTGTTGCTATAATCATGGTGTTTATTGATTGGTCAAAATGCTTTCTTCATTAATGGAAAATTATCCTTTAGGCCTTCGGGGGTAATACTTGGCAAAATCTTTTCCGTTTTATCTAATAAGGATGTGATAAAACTTCTAAATAATAACATGGCAGGTGGATTCTTTTCTACAATCATAGAATACATACTTACAGGTCTATATGGCAGATCACCAACTTTGTCTTTATTTAGATCATACCCTTCATATTTGTCCCAGAAATTGCCATTAAAACTGTTTAATACCAAACTTCCATTGGTACTAACATCAAAACTATTTCCTAGAAAATTATTTTTCTCTACTTGAATATCCATGCAACTTGCTTGAATTTTCAAGGCCCATCCATTATTTTCAAAAAGATTTTTAAACAAGTGAACCCTACTCGCACCTTCCATATAAATACCGCTTGTATTTTTGACAAATACATTTGCTTCTATATAACTATCTGAAATTTCTTTTAACAATAAACCATAAGCAGCATCTCCCCAATTATCTTCAAAACGATTGCTATACATTTTAACACCATGAGAAAACATTACTGCAACTCCTGCCCCATTTCCTTTAAATTGATTACTTACATATGCGTCATCGTTAGAGAACATAAAGTGCAATCCATATCGGATATTTCCAAATGAATAATTTCGCCAAATAATAGAATGCGTCACAAATTCAAAATAGATACCATCTCTATGTCCATTGATGGTATTTCCAATAATCCGCATACTATCACTTTTCCAACAATGAATCCCATTACCACTTTGCTGCTCTTCTTTACTAACTGCAGTTAAGTGGTTATTGAGAATACTGCAATTTTTCCCAAACTGCGTATAAATTCCAAAAAATGTATCTTCCAATACATTGTTTTGAATCACCACATCCCTACAATCATAAATCTTTATACCACCCATATCTTCCATACTGGAAACTCCAGAATGGATAATTTTAAATCCATCTACCACAACGCCATTTGCCTTGATAGAAATTAATTCAAACTTGTGTTGCCCGTCTAATACAGGTAGTTTAATTCCTTTAAGCAAGATCCTTTTATTAATGACGATATTTCCTTCTCTATATAAACCAGGGTATACTAAAATAGTATCCCCATCTGATGATAATTGAATAGCGAGCTTGATAGATGATATGCCAATTTTCCCCCCAACCTGTATGGCTTTGGAATATGCATTCAGGCAAAAGAAAATAGCCATTAAAACAATCCAGGTTTTCATTATTGGAGAATTGATGCCCTATCTACGGGACTTGCTAAGAGTGATATGGCCATTTGATTTTTATTGGACTCATTGGCAAAAACTGCCAAATTTCCATTCATTGGTGTTTTAATAGCACCACCCTGCAATAGGAAAGAATCATTTAGTTTAATCAGTTGATGAGGGCTTAGATAATTAACCAGCCAAATTTCATCATTTGAAGATTTTACAATTTGTTCCGTTTTAAGAAAATCCTGCATACACTTAATATCGTCAAATTTGTAGGTCTTCCCTTTACCTGTTAAGTAAGCAGCACCAAATTTGGGATCACTGATGGTCATTTTGCAAAAATGGCAATCATCTTTCCCAATTTTAATAACTGATGGTCCAGAAGAACATGCATCCAACATTAATGTACCCAATACCACTACTAACATGACTCTTGCAGAATAGGCCTTTCTAGATTTGCGCAGTAATTTTCGTTCAAAAACAACCATGGCCAATAAACAGCATCCTACTGTTATAAAAATCCATCCACCAATGTCAGGGATGGAATAGGCGCCAAAGTTCAGTAATTGCTTAAATCCAATTAATGGAGGTTGATAGGCCATTCCCGGAATTCGAATAGCTGCATCGGGGTTGAGGTCGTGTCCATATTGGTATTCCCATCGCCAAAAATCAGCCATCGCTATAATACCAAAACATACAAAAATTCCCAGTAACCATTCTAGCCATTTTCGTCTACCAATAACTGCTACCAACATACAGGCAATACTAAAAAAAACAATGATGCCTGGCAATACTTTGAATTCAGCAAAATCATTCTCGTGTAGGGTTTTCATTCCTATATAATGATTCAATCCATTGATGATATCTACATTACCACCAAGCTTATTGGGATAAATCTGCATCATTAAGCCTTCTGGATATTGAGGAGCGTCTAATTCAATGCGCCACATAGGAACAAACAATACCACTAACAATGCTATTCCACAAACAAACAGTAACACCCTTGAAAGCGTTTTCATAATTAGGATATAATGGTAAAACAAAGACCAATCCATTGGGAAAATACCCAATGGATTGGTTGAAAGCTATTTTGATTTGGGAGCTGATTTGTCTGTATTTGTAGCACCTAGACTAAAAGTCAATGGAGTAGCACTACCTGCCGGAGAAACTCGCACATATCCTTGCATTTCTTGGTGTAAAGCACTACAGAAATCGGTACAATAGATAGGGAACATACCTACTCTATCTGGTACCCATTTTAAGGTTTGTGTTTCACCAGGCATGATCAATAATTCTGCATTAACAGCACCTTTTACAGCAAAGCCATGTGGTACATCCCAATCCTGTTCCAAATTGGTTACGTGAAAATAAACTTCATCGCCTATTTTAATCCCTTCAATATTATCAGGAGAAAAGTGAGAACGAATAGAAGTCATATACACATGAACTTTATTACCTTCTCTTACCACTTTAGTTGCGCCCTCACCCTTGGCAACATAAGGATGCTTGTTCTCATCAATTTTAAAGAATTTAACCGAATTCTTTCTAACAATATCAGCTTCAACTGCCTGAGCATAGTGAGGCTCTCCAATGGTTGGAAAGTCTAAGATTAACTGCATTTTATCCCCACTAATGTCATAAAGTTGGGCACTTTGAGCAAGTTCAGGACCCGTTGGCAAATAGCGGTCCTTGGTAATTTTATTATAGGCAATCAAATATTTGGGAGATGGTTTTTTACTGTCACCACCAGGAATGCATAAATGCCCCACTGAATAATAAGTAGGTACACGATCCAGTACTTTTAAATCCTTGATATTCCATTTGACTACTTCACTAGATACAAAGAATGAAGTATAAGCATTACCCTTACCATCAAATTCGGTATGCAATGGCCCTAGGCCTGGCTTTTTCACTTCTCCATACAAAGCTGACTCATACTTCACAACAGGAATACCGTCATAATCTCCAATAAAATCTTTGGCAGCTATGGCTTTTACTAATTTGTCAAAGCTGAATACAGGAATTAAAGCAGCCAATTTGCCACTACCAACAATGTATTCACCAGTTGGGTCAACATCACAACCATGTGGTGATTTGGGGCAGGGTATCATATAGCAGATATCTTTTAATTCCTTAGCATCCAATACAATCACTTCTGTTTTAATAGTAGATGTTGCAGTATGCGTTTTCTCATCATATCTATTGCTAGCATATTTAACGGACTGCTTCCTACCCTTTCCTGCTTTTAAGTACTCTTCTGCTTTTTTCCAGTTCACAGCCATGATAAAATCCTTATCCCTTTGAGAAGCATTTACTTCTAAGAGTGTATTGGCTTGTTCTGTATTATAGCAACTAAAGAAGAACCATCCGTGAGACTTTCCCTTTCCAGCATGACTTAAATCAAAATTGACTCCTGGACACTGAATTTGGAATGCGATATCCATTTTACCATCACCCTTGTCAACACTAATAAAACTCAGGGTTCCTTTAAAATTTTGTTTGTAAGTACTAATAGGAACGTCTCCATTGACATTATCTGGAGGTACACTGAAACGGGTACCCGCTACTACATACTCCGTATTCTCGGTAATAAAAGGAGACGAGTGATTACCCGCACTATTAGGCAATTCAATGATTTCTGCTGTTCTAAAAGTGGCCAAATCAATTCTTGCTACCCTGGGTGTATTGTTGGCATTTCCAAAGATCCAACGACCATCTACTTCACCATTGGTTTGAGACAATTCAGGGTGGTGCAGATCGTCCCAAGGAACAAATCCGTGCGAGGTATTCAACATGGGTTTGGTTTCTTCACTAAATCCCCAACCTTTTTCTGGATCAACAGAAAAAGCAGGAATTACTCTTAAAAGTCTACCACTGGGCAATCCATACACGGCCATTTGGCCACTAAAACCCCCAGATACAAAATTGTAATAACTATCATATTTTCCAGGTGCCACATAGGCTTTCAATGCAGCATCGGCACTGACCGCATTTCCCGCATTTTTGGGTTTACAAGCAGGCACCCCTATCAAACAGATGACTGAAGCAGCAGCTAACAGTTTTTTTGCAGAGAGATTCATAGCATTATTTTTAATTGAGAAATAAAATTGAATGATTGGTCTACTGTTTATTGCAAACCATCCACTTTGCGCATAAACTCATACAAACTTTTGGCATCATCGTCACTCAGGTTTTGATTAGGCATTCTTACCAAACAGATTTCTAATTGGGCTTGCGCTTTAGGGTCTTTTGTAATCATTTCATCTGTATTGGTAATAAAATTCAAAATCCAAGCAGCACTATGTCTACTGGTCACGCCCTTCCAACCGGGACCTACCAATTTTTCCTCTGTTGTTTTATGACAACTACTACATTTTACCGCATAGACTTTATTACCTGATTCTGCTAGTGTTGCATTTAATTTGGGATTAACCACCACATCTTTAAATTTACCCTCTCCTCTGTTGGGATCATATCCACCGGTGTTTTCTGCAGGCTTAGCTGCCTCTGTTCCATTTGAAGAAGGATTAGCAGTTTCTTGGCTTCCACAAGCATATAATGCCAAAAGAATGGTTAATCCAAATAAGACTCTTTTCATATTGTTCTGTTTTACATGTTATTAAGGATACAAGATTACTGAGCCTAGTTTTGGCATTTTATGCGTCAAATCATATGGGCAGAACTTGCTTAAAAAAAAGCTATATTTCCATTAGTAAAAATTGAAAACATGATTAAAATCATGTAACTGGCTAATAAGAATCATGAGCATAGGGGTTACAGAAAGATAGTTTTACAACATACTTAAATTCCATTTTATGGTAGACGTAGACTTACTTCTTGCATGGGGAGGCACTTATAAAAAATTAGACCAAGATGAAATCATTTTTAAAGAAGGGGCCAGTTGTCAATTCTACATGCAATTGGTATCTGGATCTGTAAAATGGTTTAACATTGATGAAGAAGGAAAGGAATACATTCAAACCATTATTGAACCGGGAGAATGTTTTGGTGAGATTCCTTTGTTTGATGGTGGCCCATATGCGGCTACTGCTATTGCGGAAGAACCCACCATGATTATCAGATTGAGTAAGACCAGTTTCCTACAACTCATTAGAGATAATCCAGATATTCACTTCTCCTTTACCAAACTACTTGCCAAAAGAGTTAGATTCAAATTCTTATTATTAAAATCATTGGCTTTACAAGCTCCCGAGGCAAGGATCTCAACCCTACTCAATTATTTAAAAAAAGAGAACAAGAATTTTTGCCCTGAGTGCAACCAACTAAACTTAACGCGCCAACAAATTGCAGATATGACCGGTTTAAGAGTTGAAACTGTGATCAGAACAATTAGAAATATGCACGAGAAAGGCGTTTTAACTATTGATAAGGGAAAGGTCTATTGTTGAATATGATTCCAATCATAATTATGCTGCTTGAATTGACATTGCTTTGCTTAATAAGCAATGATATTCATGAAAAAGCAATGGCTTCAATTAGCATTCTTCAACCTTTTTCTAGTTGCCTTTATTGGTGTTGTATTAAGGTATAAAATTGCCTTCTCTTTGCCTTGGATAGATCAAAAACACTTATTACACGGGCATTCTCATTTTGCATTTACAGGCTGGGTTACACATTTATTGTTTGTTCTCTTGGTTGCCGAATTAGCCAATGCTAAGGGAAATCAAGTATATAAAGAATATAGATTATTGATTAATGGAAATCTTATTTCTGCTTATGGCATGTTATTGAGTTTTCCCTTTCAAGGATACGGTCCCGTTTCCATTACATTTTCAACATTATCAATTTTTATTAGCTATGCTTTCGCTATTAAATATTGGAAAGATTTAAACAATCATGGGCTAGGATTACCTAGCAGCATAGCTTTTAAGTTTGCTTTGTGTGCAAATTTTGTTTCATCCTTTGGAACATTTGCTTTGGCCTGGATGATGGTTACTAAAAACCTACACCAAAACTGGTACTTAGCAAGTGTATATTTCTATTTACATTTTCAATACAATGGTTGGTTCTTTTTTGCCATATTGGGGTTACTTTTTAGTCAAATAGAACATTTGCATGGATTAGCATTGCCTTTGAAAAAAATTGTTCTACTATTTGGCATAGCATGTTTACCAGCTTATTTTTTGTCTGCACTATGGCTTCCTATACCCGTGTGGGCATATTGCATTGTCTTGCTTGCCGCTTTAGTTCAAGTATGGGCCTTGCTATTAGTATTAAAAACAATCGTACAATATAAGGAATTGCTTAAGCCTATATTCACTAGTACTTCCATTTGGCTATTCCAATTAGCAGTTCTGGCATTTATCATCAAAACATTGTTACAGTTAGGCTCTACCATTCCCAGTTTGAGTAAATTGGCATTCGGATTTAGACCAATTGTTATTGGTTATTTGCACTTGGTCTTATTGGGATTTGTCAGCATTTTTTTAATTGCATTTACCTGGAGTCAACATTTCTTACAAACCAATCAACAAATGTCCAAAGCAATTGGAATATTTGTATTTGGAATTATCATCAATGAAACATTACTCATGATTCAAGGAATTGCAGCACTTAATTATTGGGGTATTCCCATGATAGATTTGACATTGCTCTTAGCAGCCCTTATCTTATTTACAGGGATTGTGTATATTAACTTATGTATAAGAAGGTCTAGTATTAGGGAATAATACAAACCAACAAACTTCTGGCCCCATGTGCCCCAATCACCAAACTCTGTTCAATATCTGCGGTCTTAGATGGACCCGCCAAAAACATTCCAAAACCTGTATCAAAACTGGAAACCTGTTGATAGGCATGGTGCATGGTGGCAACAATATTTTTTGCTTCAATCACTATGACCAAATGTTCTGCAATAAATGGAAGTAAACGGTTGACCATGGCGGTTTCATCTAACCAAATAGATCCATTTTCGGCAACAGCAATCCCCCCTTTTAAATAAGCTCTTTGAACTGTAGCCAATTCCGTTGCTTCTAAACTAGCAAGGGTTGGATCTATGCTTCCAATTTCTGCAATCGCATTCACTACCCTTTTTCCTGCTGTTAAATCATCTTGCATCATATCCTGCAATGCAGTCCAACCGCTGATTTCAATAGCTTTCCCACCAATGCTTTCCAATACGGTTTTGAACTGGCTTATATTGTTATCATATTGAATTACTGCTGATACATCAATCACTGGCAATTCCTGACTCAATGGTTGATTCGCCATGATCCCAGCTAATATGGTTTCTCTTGCACTCATTTTTGTTTGTTGTTTAGATACCAATCCCTAAAACTCTCTTTGGGAGCTTCAGGCATTTCACGCTGTTTGAACCAAGGATTCATTCCATTATTGGTTAAGAAGGGCAGGTGCTTTACTACCCATCTTCCCATCTTACCAGCCATACGATATATAGCAGGATGCGCCAATACTTCAGACATGCCCCACATGGCCACCGTTTTTCCTTTTGCAGCCAAACCTTCCTTGGTAATTTCTTGACGCCAGAGATACAATTGCTCGTGTATATTAATCTTCACCGGACATACATTGCTACAACTACCACAGAGTGTGCTGGCAAAAGGAAGATCCTTGTTCGCCTGCATGTCTAGATTGGGATTCAAGATGGAGCCTATCGGCCCTGCCACAGCTGTATGATAACTATGACCACCACTTCTTCTATACACAGGACAGGTATTAAAACAAGCAGCACACCTAATACACTTGAGCGAGTTTCTAAATGATTCCCTCCCCAATTGTCTGCTCCTACCATTATCAACAATGACTATATGCATTTGCTGACCAGCCCTTGGTTTACTAAAATGACTGCTATAGGTAGTAATGGGTTGACCCGTTGCACTTCTAGCAAGTAGTCTTAAGAACACGCCTAAATGTTCTGCCTTTGGAATGATTTTTTCAAACCCCATACAGGCAATATGAATCTTGGCAGCGTGTGCACCCATGTCTGCATTGCCCTCATTGGTACAGACTACAAATCCACCTGTTTCTGCAATAGCAAAGTTCACACCCGTAATAGCCAGTTCCGATGCAATAAATTTATCTCTCAAATGCCCCCTAGCGGCTTCGGTTAAATACTGTGGATCATTGTTACCTTTCTCTGTGCCCAGATGTTCGTGAAAGGTTTCACTCACGTCTTGTTTTTTCAAGTGAATGGCAGGAAGCACAATATGACTAGGTGCTTCTTTTCTAAACTGCACAATTCTTTCTCCCAAATCTGTATCTACTATTTCAACGCCTTTCTCCGTCAAGAATTCATTTAAATGACATTCTTCCGTGAGCATGCTCTTGCTCTTGACAATTTTTTGAACCTTGTTGTCTTGGATAATTTTATAAATAATCTCATTATGCTCCTTGCCGTCTACCGCCCAGTGCACTGTTATGCCGTTGGCGATGGCGTTTTTTTCAAAGTCCACCAATAACTGGTGCATATTACTCAAGCCATGGTATTTGATATCAGATGCCCATTGTCTGAGTTGCTCCCATTCTGGAAGACTATGCGCGGCTTTGTCTCTTTTCTCTCTAACAAACCATAAAGTATCGTCATGCCAGTCTGTTCTGGGCTCATCGGCTATGAATTGTTCAGCCGCCTCTGCGTGGGTAAAATTGGCTTGGCTGCTCATAACTGACTGTTTAAAATCTCTGCAATATGAATGGTCTTGACCTTGCTACCCTGGCGTCTTAAAATACCTTCTAAATGCATCAAGCAACTGGTATCAACACCAGTAATATAATCCACTTCATTGTCTTGGTGTTCCCCAATTCTATCCTTACCCATTTTCACACTCACCGCTTCTTCAAACACACAGAAGGTTCCACCAAAACCACAGCACTCGTCAACCCTTTTTGGTCTGCTAACTTCAATACCTTTTACCATACTCAATAAAGTTCCGGGTTTTGAAAATGAAGGTGCCACCAGCTCACTCATGCTTGCCAAGTGTAAACCTCTTTGACCATGACAGCTGGTATGCAATCCTACTTTAAAAGGAAAGCTGGCTTGCAGCGATCCAAATTTTAAAACATCTACCAAAAATTCTGTGAGCTCATAAACGCGAGCGCGAATCTGCTCTGCAGCTACTGGATCTTCCTCATCATGCAAGTGTTCCTTAATATGCAAGACACAACTACCCGATGGGGCCACTATATAATCAAAGCCCTTAAAATTCTTGACAAAGTTCTTATCGCATCCCTTGCTCATGGCTTCAAAACCACTATTGGCCATGGGTTGACCACAACAGGTTTGGTTTAAAGGAAAGCATACTTCACAGCCCAATTTCTCCAATAACTCTAAACTTGCAACGCCTACCCCAGGATAAAACTGATCAATATAACAGGGAATAAATAAACCAATTTTCATAAACTAAGTCCTTGGTGAATGGAATACAAACGCAGGTCAATCATATCAGCAGGCAAGGGTTGTGGATTCCAATGATGGTGCAGAGCCATGGCTGCTCCAATAGAAGAAGCCTGTGGAACAGAAGCCGCATAGACTTCTAAATCTGGATAGGCCCTAGCCAATAAGTACATATAAATACTATTCTTACTAAAACCACCATCTACAAAAATTCTGGTCACTTCAGAACCCTTTAAAACCAAGTTAGTACTAAATACTTGTTGGGTGATTATGTCTGCAATTAATTGGTGATAAGCAGCTTCATAATTTTCAAAACTGCTTAAATCACGCTTGCCAAAAGCAGACTGGTGCAACATAGCAGAAGAAGCTTCTGCATCAGAAGGCTCCTCATAAGCAATTGTTTCAGGCAATAATTTGGGATTGCAATAAACAGATTTATAATAATCAAGTTCCGTATTAAAATGTGCTGCTAATTTTTTGATTTGTTGCTCGTGTTCATTTCCTGCAAATAGCCTGGAAGCTTTTACGGGATTACCTTGAAAACTCAAATAACAAAGACAATCCTGATCCAGTTCTGCACTGGTTAGGGGCTGCTCATTAAAGGGATGCAAACTAATACACCAGGTACCCGTAGAGAGCAAAACAAAGGGTTCTGAAAATGCCACCAAGTAAGGAATTAATGCAGCCGAGCTATCGTGTAAACCAATGCCTATGACTGCCCCATCCTTTATGACAGAAATGCTATCATAAGGAGCAATGGGCGCTAATAATCTATCAATCCCTTCTGCTGCTACCCAAGGGTGATAGGCTTTATGTGCAAAATCCCATAATTGGGTATGGCAGCCAATGCTGGTAATGTCAGAATGATATCCGCCACCCAAAATAAAACTCAAGTATTGGGGTAAGTGCAAAGCTTGATCAATGTTTGGAAACAGGGCTGGCTTCTCTTTACTAATCCTATACAACTGCATCCCTGAATTGAGGTTACCCAAATTGGGCGATGCGGTTTGTAAGGCCAATGCTGCAGCCCCACCATATTTTTCCTGAAATCCATTCAACAAATCCTCGTTCAATGGTTTGAGGTAATTGTACAAAGGCAATACAGGTTGGTGCGCTTTGTTTAAATAAACAAAACTGGCGCCATAAGCAGAAAAATTTACCGCCTTAACCTCAAATTGTTTGTCTGCTTGCAATTGGGCAAATCTATTCAATACCCAATCTGTCAAAGCTTTTAAATCATCACAGGGATAGCCGTCTTCATCACTGATTTCAGGAAACTGTGATGACTCTTCCAAAACAATTTGGTATTGCCTGTTAAACAACAACAATTTCTTGTTGGTCTTGCCAATATCAAAAATGGCAATGACCGGTATAGCTGCTATTTTAGAGTCCTGTTGCAACGGTTTGAGCTCCTCTTTCTTTGATCAATTGTTCCCTTACTGCTAAAGAACGATATAGTTCCAATGGTTTTAAAGCACCCCCGCTTCTAAGCCTTGCTTCTGCAACAATGGCGCGGGTATCGGTACGATATGCTTGTTGTAGTACTTCCTGTGCTTTTGCAACATCATTAGATTGTTGGGCAGCTACTAAGGCAGCTTTATCAACCAACAATGCTTGTGCATAAGCATTCATAATGGCTTCTACGGACTGCAACAAATCTTCTAAAGGATCTTTTACATTATGTGATGCGTCAATCATCCAACCAAGGTCTTTGGCGTGGTTCATTCCGCGAGCATCCATCCCTTCTACCAATTCATTAAAGATTAAGAACAATTGGTAAGGATTAATGCTACCCACGGTTAAATCATCATCACCGTATTTAGAATCATTAAAATGGAAACCAGCTAGTTTTTCTTCCATTAATAAGAGTGCTACTATCTGCTCAATATTGGCATTAGGCAAGTGGTGACCAAGGTCTACCAAAGTATAAGCCTGCGGCCCCAGTTTACTAGCATACAAATAACTCTGTCCCCAATCACCTACGGTCATGCTGTAAAAATTGGGTTCAAAAGCCTTGTATTCAATATACATTTTCCAGTTAGCTGGTAAAGCGGCATAAATTACTTTCAAACTCTCCAAAGTATTTTGAAAAGCTTCTCTAAAATTCAGTTGACCAGGAAAGCAAGAACCATCACTTAACCAAACAGTTAAAGAATCTGATCCAAGGGCAATCCCTTGTTTAATTACTTCTAGGTTATGGTCAATGGCATGTTGTCTAACTGCTTTGTCTACGTGTTGTAGGGATCCAAATTTATAAGAGTGTTCCTGATTTTTTTGATCCTGAAATGTATTGCTGTTCATGGCATCAAAACGCAAACCTTTTTGTGCTGCTAATGCTTTAATAGCTTCTGGGTTCTCTGGTATATCCCAAGGAATATGCAAAGAGATAGCTCCACTAGATTGGTTTAATTGGTGCAAGACACCAATGTCTTCAATTTTTTCTTCCAGATTGCGGGGTTCACCGCCTCCAGAAAAACGACCAAATCTAGTACCTCCTGTGCCTAAAGCCCAACTGGGAATGGCTACTTGAAATGCTACTAATTTTTCTATAATGCTTTCTATATTGGCATTTTCAGCAGCAATAAAATCTATCTTTCTTTGGTGCGCTGCCTGTTGGGCTTGGTTATGCGCTTGAATTTGTTCTTGAGCAATTTGCATGATGCAATTGGTTTATGGCAAATAAAAAACTTCGGTTAAAGGTATGCTTACGGGAGAATTGTCTGGATTTGATTCCATAATATCACCCATGTATTTCCACCAGCGTTGCATCACTGGGTCTTTGGGAAGATCATCTAATTTCATAGCTGAAGAAATCTTGAGCACCCCAAATAAGGAAAGGGTTTCCTTGTCTAAGAAAATGCTGTATTCGCTAATGCCTGTTTCTTTTAACAGACTTACTAGTTCTGGCCAGATTTCATCATGGCGTTTCAGGTATTCCTCTTGGAAACCCGGAAACAATTTCATTTTGAATGCTACTCTTTCCATGGTTATCTTAAAAATGCTGCTGCAACACCACCATCTACGTTTATCACATTACCTGTTGACTTGTTCAACAATCCACCAGTGATAGCAAAACAAGCATTGGCAATATCTTCTGGCAAAATAATTTCATTTAACAAAGTGCGTTTTGCGTAATAAGCTGGTAATTCTGCAACAGTAATTCCATAAGCTTTTGCTCTACCTTCTGCCCAAGCACCAGCCCAGATTTTACTATCAGAAATGACCGCATCTGGATTCACCACGTTGACACGAATATGGTCTTTACCAAGCTCTGCGGCATTCAATCTATTCAAATGAATTTGTGCTGCTTTTGCAGAACCATAACCAGCGTTATTAGGACCAGACACCAATGCGTTCTTGCTCACAATATTCACAATATCACCACCCAATTCTTGTTTGCGCATAATGTTTACGGCAGACTGTGTAACAAAGAACTGACCTTTTACTAGAACATCATATAGGATATCCCAGTCTTTCTCTGTATGTTCTTCAATGGGTTTAGAAATAGACAAACCTGCACAATTAACCACAATATCTACGCCTCCAAAAGCAAGTGCTCCAGCTTTAAAAGCATGTTGAATACCTGCCAAACTGGTCACATCTAATAATACGGCAGAGAATGTGTCTTTACCAAATTGGGCTTTAAATTCTTCACTGGCATTTTCTAATCTGCTATTATCATTGTCATTGATGATGACACAAGCACCTTCATTAGCAAATTTCTTGGCAATAGCTTTACCAATTCCACCGGCACTACCTGTTACCAATGCAATCCTGCCTGTTAAAGCTTTTGGCTTTGGCATTCTTTGCAATTTGGCTTCTTCTAATAACCAGTATTCAATATTAAACGCTTCTTGTCTAGGAAGTGCGGTATAAGAAGAAATGGCTTCTGCCCCACGCATCACATTGATGGCATTCAAATAAAATTCAGAAGCCACCCTGGCAGTTTGTTTGTCTTTTGCAAAACTAAACATACCTACTCCCCTATACAGTATAATCACTGGATTAGCATCGCGCATAGCGGGACTATTCGGGTGTTTGCAACTATCATAATATTCCGCATACATTTTCCGGTATGCTTCAAACTGAGGTGCTAATTTTAATTTAACGGATGCAACATTTGAAAGGTCTTCGTCTGTTGCAATATCCAACACTAGCGGACTGATTTTGGTACGCAAAAAATGGTCAGGACAACTGGTACCCATTGGGGCCAACCTATCCAAATCATGGCTGTTGATAAATTCCAATACCCTAGCATCATCTGTAAAATGACCAATCATCTGAACATTGCTAGAGCAGAATCCACGCAAAATAGGCGCCAATTCAGCAGCCCTATCTAAACGTTGTTCTTGTGGCAATGATTCCATTTTGGCTCCACCAAAATTGGCTGGTAATTTGGCTTGTGCATCTTGTATAAAATCGGCGCAGCGTTCAATGACTTCCAAAGTATTGATATAACACTCATACGCAGTATCGCCCCAAGTAAACAAACCGTGTGATCCCAACATAATGCCCCTGATCCCTGGATTTTCGTCCAGGCACTGACGCAATTGTAAACCCAAATCAAAACCGGGTTTTTGCCATTCTACCCAACCAATAGTTCCATTGAATAATTCTTGGGTAATTTTTTTGCCGTCTTTTGCTGCCGCGATGGCGATAGCTGCATCGGGGTGCAAGTGATCAATATGTTTGAATGGAAGAAATCCATGCAAAGGCGTATCAATAGATGGCGCTTTAGAAGCAAGGTCATAAATGCAATGGTTAAATAGCTCTACCATCTCATCTTCATGTGCCAAACCACGGTATCTTGATTTCAATGCATTCAAACGGTCTACATATAAAGCAGCCAAACCATTTCTTTTCATGGTTCCCAAATCACCACCGCTACCCTTTACCCACATTACTTCCGTATCTAATCCAGTCAATGGGTCTTTTGCCATCACTTTGCAGGAGGTATTACCACCGCCATAATTGGTTAATCTTAAATCAGCACCCAATAAATTGGAACGATAAACCAAAAGGGCAACTTCATCACCGGCCATGCTCTGAGCCTTTGCATCGTCCCATAAATAACTTACTTGCTTAAATTTTGTTGCTAACGCTTGCATATCTAAAACTTTACGATTGAACTATTTAATACTATTACCATAACCCACAATCAAAACAGAAAGGATAATAGTAGCTATTCCTATTACAATGGTGCGAATGGTTTTGGGTTGAACACCTTTCCACTCTTTTAATACCAGCCCCCAGAGGTTGGCAATTAAAATAATAAATGACATGTGCAAGATCCAAGAGCTAGCACCATTACCCATTTTACTTTCTCCCATTCCATAGAAGAAGAATTGTAAGAACCAAGTGGTTCCTCCCAATGCACATAACAAGTAGTTCTTCAACAACGGTGTAGAAGCATTACCATAATCTCCAAAAGACTTGTTTTTGAAATTCAGGATCAAACACCAGATTAAATTGGTGGTTAAGCCCCCCCAAAGTATTACTACAAAAATCACATTGTTACGAAACAAAAATTCTCCTTGATCAGGATTGGCAGCCTTCCAAAGGTCATTAGCCACTGCCCCCAAACTGCTGCCCGCTTCAATTCCAAAACTAAAGCAAGCACTTAGTACACCAGATACAACAGATAGAATTAAACCTTTCACCAAAAGAAACTCGCTTCCAGAAGCATCTGTATGGCTCTCGCCCAAATCCTTGTCTTTCATGCCACCGGCTTTGCCACTGATGACAATACCCACCACACAAACCAATAAACCCAATAGCACAAACTGACCCCATGGTTTGGTTAATAAATCAACAATGGTATCCTTATCCTTGGTTGGATTAAAATAATAAAATACGGAAGGAATCAATGAACCAAAAATGGAGCAAAGACCCAATATGATGGAACTACCTAATGAAACGCCTAAATATCGAACACCCAAGCCATAGGTCAATCCTCCAATTCCCCAAAGAAGCCCCATGCCAAAAGTAGTTGCAATGACTGTTTCGGGGGCTTCCGTAATAATTTGCATGAAATTGGGGATTGTCAAATATGCCGCAATGGGGGGTACTATTAACCAAGAGAAAAGTCCACCTACAATCCAGTAGGATTCCCAAGACCAACCTTTTACTTTTTTATAAGGAAGATAGAAGGATCCTGATGCGAAGCCTCCAACAAAATGAAATAGTATACCCAGAATTGCACCCATGAGCGTTTAGTTTTTCTTTATGGCAATCAAATAACGTGTGAATTTAGTTTCTAAGGCTATTTATCCCATCATGTACCATCATGCTTTACTGCAGTTAAATTTGCAAAATATATTTTGTAGGTTTGGGCCGCAGGTATCAAAAAAGCAGGCCTTCCATGAGAAAAGCAGCCATTTTCAAACATCTTTTTATTGATTTTTATTCGGCTACCCCAAAGTACCTGCAATTGTCCAATTCTATTGTCAAAGCCATCAATGAAGGCAAACTCAGAAAAGACGATATTTTACCCTCAATTAATGAACTTAGTTTTGAGTTTGAAATCTCTAGAGATACCGCTGAGAAAGGCTATAAACACCTTAAAAAAATTGGCGTTTTAGGTTCTGTTCCTGGCAAGGGTTATTTTGTCAAAAATGCCGAAGTAAACCAACACCTCAAAATCTTCCTTTTATTCAACAAACTCAGTGCCCACAAGAAGATCATTTATGATGCTTTTGTGAGTGTATTGGGAGAACTTGCTACCATTGACTTTTATATCTACAATAATGATTTCGCATTTTTTAAGAAATTGTTGACCAATGCCAATCAAGACTATACCCATTATGTGATTATTCCCCATTTTATGGAAGGAGGAGAAAATGCACATGAAATCATCAATACCATTCCTAAGGAAAAATTGATCCTCATGGACAAATTGGTTCCCGGGGTGGTAGGAAATTATAGGGCTGTCTATGAAAATTTTGAAGTAGATATTTACCATGCATTGGAACTGGCCAAAGAGCGTTTAAGCAAGTATCATACGCTGAAAATTATATTTCCGGAGAATACCTATTTTCCGCAGGAAATTTTGAAAGGCTTTAAGCATTTCTGCCATGAATATGCTTTTAGCCATAGAGTGGTACATAATATTGCCAACGAACCCATTAAGGATGGAGAGGTTTATATTAACCTGATGGAAAATGACCTGGTCATTTTGATAGAGAAAATTCTATCTACCAAATTAAAAGTAGGTAAGAATGTAGGACTGATTTCTTACAACGAAACTCCTTTGAAAAAACTCATCTTAAATGGCATTACTACTATCTCTACCGATTTTCAAATGATGGGGACCACGGCTGCCAATATGGTCTTGGACGATATTGCCACACAAATGGAAATCCCATTTTATCTAACGCTTAGGGCTTCTTTATAAATCACTCACAAGCTTGTTCAAGATAGAACAGGATGGTTCTAGACCTGTTTTGTTGTTTTTTTAAGGATACGATTGTACCTGCTTGGCATGGCCAATCAATACTGAATTCAACTGTTTGCTATGATGAAAAAACAAATGCTACCTGTATTATTATTTTCAGGTCTAACTCTTGGTGTTGCAGCTCAACAAAAATCAACTACCAATGATGTAACAACCCCTTTGCATTTATTGCAGCCTGAATATCCTACTCCATATGGTGCCCCTACCCCTTCTCAAATAAAAACGGTTTTAGATAGGGTATTTCATTTCTTAGATCAGAACACACCTGCCGCCATTGTCAATAAGAAAACGGGAGAAACCATTCAAGGAATGCCTTTCCCAGATAGTAATATTATTCTCAAACCAGGTCAGTTTAGATTAACCAGTTATGAGTGGGGGGTAACCTATGCTGCCATGCTCAATGCCAGTGCCGCCACAGGCGATGTTCAATACGCTAACTATACCAAGGATCGCTTGCAATTCTTAGCTAAAATGACTCCTGGGTTTAGACAAAATCTTACAGCATTTCCAACAACGGTGAATCCATTAAAACAGGTTTTAACACCCAAAGCATTGGACGATGGTGGAGCAGTATGTGCCGCAATGATTAAAGCACTGCCCTTGTGCAAAGAGGCTGACCTAAGACCATTGATTGATCATTATATGGCATTCATTAGCAAAGAAGAATTCAGATTAAAGGATGGCACCCTTGCCAGAAACAGACCCTTAAAAAATACCCTTTGGTTAGATGATATGTTTATGGGTATACCTGCACTTGCACAAATGGGCAAACTCACAGGGAACAAAGCTTATACCGATGACGCCGTAAAACAGTTCCTGCAATTTTCAAAGAGAATGTTTAATCCTCAGCTAAATGTCTACATGCATGGCTGGGTTGAAAGCATGGAGGATCATCCAGAATTTCATTGGGCCAGGGCCAATGGTTGGGCTTTGTTAGCCACCGAAGAATTATTAGACGTTCTTCCCGTTAACCATCCCCAAAGGGCAAAGATCTTAGACCTACTCAAAAACCATATTAAGGGGCTTGCCAGTTATCAATCAGGCTCAGGATTTTGGCACCAGTTATTAGACCGTAGCGATAGTTATCTTGAAACATCGGCCACAGCCATTTATTCTTATGGTATTTCACACGCCATTAATCAGGGATGGATAGACGCAAAAACATATGGCCCTGCAGCCATTCTAGCATGGAACGCGGTTGCCACCAAAGTAAATGCACAAGGACAAGTAGAAGGCACTTGTGTAGGAACAGGCATGGCTTTTGATCCGGCTTTTTATTATCATAGACCCATCAATACGTTTGCGGCTCATGGTTATGGCCCAACTATTTTAGCTGGATCAGAATTGATTCAAATGCTCAAGAAACATGCATTTGGTATAAACGATAGCGCTTCACAGTTACTAGAAAAATAAATACATGAAAATTAGAAAAAGTTTTCTTTCGATTTTACTGATTGGTCTTTCTAGTTTGGCTTTATCACAATCCAATTCCAACAAAGCCCTGCTCTTTGATTTTGGTAGTGGAAAGCCTGCCAAGGGATATACCAAGGTGGGCGCCAATGATGCATTCAATTATCAAAGGGGTTATGGATTTACTGGTGTAGCACCAATAGAATCCATTGATAGAGGCGGCAAGGATTTGTTACGGGCAGATTATTGCAGTAGTGAAAAGCCTTTTTATTTTTCAGTAAAACTACCTGAGGGAAATTATGATGTAACACTGATCTTGGGTGATAAAAATGATACCAGCTTAACAACTGTAAGAGCAGAGAGTAGGCGTTTGATGGCGGAAAATATTCACACAGATAAAGGTCAATTTCAAACAGTTCAAATAACTGTACATATCCGTGATAGCATTATTAGAAATGCCTCCGGCGATTCTATATCAAAAGTAAAACTCAAATCAAGGGTTGGTGTTTCTGAATCTGATTACCTGCACTGGGATAATTTATTAACGCTTGAATTCAACAACAATGCAGCCAAAGTTTGTGCTGTTGAAATTAGACCCAATACCCAAGCCACTACCCTTTTCTTAGCGGGTAATTCTACGGTGGTAGACCAAGACCGAGAGCCCTGGGCCAGTTGGGGCCAAATGATTCCAAGATTTTTTCAACACGGTCTAGTAGCTGTAGCCAACTATGCTGAATCTGGTGAGACGCTGAATAGTTTTTGGGGAGAAAGAAGGTTAGAAAAGATCTTAAGCCTCATGAAAAAAGGAGACTATCTGTTTATTGAATTTGCCCATAATGACCAAAAAATCAAAGGACCTGGGGTTGGCGCTTTCTCTACGTACAAAGACATGATTCGCAAATTCATACTAGCTGCAAGGGCCAAGGGTGGCATTCCTTTTTTGGTAACTTCCATGAATAGAAGAAGTTTTGATTCCGCAGGACAAATAAAAAATACGCTAGGCGATTATCCAGAAGCCATGCGTCAAATGGCTGCAGAAGAACAACTAGCTATGATTGATATGAACGCAGTGAGTAAAGTCTTATATGAAGCATGGGGGCCAGAACTATCTAAGAAAGCATTTGTACACTATCCTGCCAATAGTTTTCCAGGACAAACAACCGCTTTGAGCGATGATACACACTACAATACTTTTGGGGCTTATGAATTAGCCAAATGTATTGTTCAATCATTGAAAGATCAGAACCACCCTTTGGCTAAAATGCTATTGCCTGGTTTACCCAGTTTTAACCCTGCTAAACCAGATTTACCTGAGCAGTTTTATTGGCCCATGAGTACCAGAGTTTCTGTATCAAAACCAGATGGCAATTAATACTGAACTTGAATTTGTATTTGACTTTCCTGGTTGTTTAATCCTGTATGAATCAGCAATTGTTGATTGGCTGTATTATAGTTCCAACCGGCTGTGATTGCTTGATTGGCATTGTTTTCTGATAATTTTTTCCCATTCACTAATACCAATTTTGGGGCCACTACATGGTGTAGGGTTGCTAGATATTGAAATGGTTTAACAGCAAACTCATTGCTGATTTTTTTGATCAAGATTTTTGTCTCAGAAGCAGTTGCAGATATTTCATAATCAGTTGTGCTTGACTTTCCTTTTTGATAATCAAAGCTCAATCCATCGTCCTGATACAAAAGATGCCCATTCCCGTTTCCTGGATAAACTTGCAAATGCATTTTGTCTACTGGCTTTTCTCCAAAGAATTTCATTCCTGGCTGCATGGGAATCATAGCCCCTGCCCTTACAAATAATGGAACTTGATCCAAGGGAGTTAACACATGAATATATTGTTGCCCCTTCCATAATTTGCCAGTCCAGTAATCATACCAATCGCCCTTGGGCAAATAAACAGATCTAGTAACTGCGCCTTTAACTGTTACTGGACAAACCATGAGATCATTACCTAATAAATATTGGTCAGCAATGCCATATACATTTTCATCATCTTGGTATTGCAATACCAGTGCCCGCATCATGGGCATCCCAGTTTTATGAGCTTGATAAGAAGCTTGATAGAGGTACGGGAATAGCCTATAACGGAGTGAATCAAATTTCTTAAAAATGCCCAATGCTTCAGGTCCATAATTCCAAGGCTCTTTATAAGTTGGATGATCCATTCCAAACAAATGCGCAACAGGGCTTAACATACCAAACTGGGTCCAACGCACATACAATTCCGGATCTGCCACGTGTTCAAATCCACCCATACAATGCGCCCAATTGCTTACACCTGAAATACCAATATTCAAACCTGCTTTAATCACCGGTGCAAAATATTGCCACTCACTTGGCCAGTCTCCTGCAAACAAAAAAGGATATCGTTGCACGCCTGCATAACCCTCTCTAGTTAGGTTCATGCCTCTGATACCATTGTATTGCTGAAACTGTTCATAAGCCGCTTTGGCATAGGCAATGGGAAAGAGATTGTGTAACCTAGTTACTTCTTTACCTGTTGGTCCTATTTTATCAGACTCATTGGCTAGTGCGCCAAATGCACTACCCTCATCTGTTTTCAAAAATTTGGCTCCCAAATCTGCAATGCGTTTTACTCCATGCTTCCACCACCAATTAACGGCTGTGGTATCAAAAAAGTTGACAAATTCACCAGGCTGCCCATTCTCTGGATAGGTATAACCCATTGCTCTTGCCGTATCCAATAATTGCAGTTTATTCCCATTATCAAATCTTGGTCTTACGTGTAGCCCAACCATTTTAAAATTCATGGCATACAAACTATCAAACATGGCTTTGGGACTTTTAAATGTTTCTCTCCATTCAAAACTGGTAGCTCCCTTGCCTCCTATCTTGCCAAAAATGCGCCAGATAGAATCTATGTGCAATATGTCAACTGGCACACCCATCTCTCTTAACTTTTTGGCTAATGCCAATACATAGGCATCAGAGCTCATTTGTTCGTATCCCCAAGTGCCCCCTGCATAAGTGCCCACTTGCAAGCCTAGTGCAAAATCTGGCATCATGGGAGACTTTCCAGTGATGGAAGTATAGAGGTCTAACAAGTGTGGAAAGTCAGGGCCATACATAAAATAATAATCCAACTCTTCTCCTATTGCTTTTACTGCATAGGTATTGGGATTACTTGCTCCCATATCCCATTGTGTAGCAGAAGCGCTATGCAAAAAAATCCCATATCCTACCGTACTCATGAAAAAAGGTATGGGACTATAATTGGCTTCCAAAATATTGTAGGCACCAATGATATGTGGTAAACCCTTTCCCCTACCCACATTCAGTTGTAATTGCTTGGCTCTTTGATCTAAAAAATCCATACGTTCTCCAAAACCAAATACGTGTTCACCAGCTTGCAAAACCTTTTGCATGTTTACCGTATCAGCATTAATTTGAACAGCTGCTTGGCTGGTTGACCCAGCATCTGCACTAAGCAGTTTACCTGTAGCATCCAAGATCTTGATTTGAAAAGGCTGTTTGTTAATCTGTAATTGCAGTTTGGCAGTCTTAACTTGTATAGAGGTTGCAGTCTCGGCAACAGTCAGACTAACGGCATCCCATTGGTATTTGATGACCATCCAAGGCTCTGGGCTTTCAAATGCTCCAGTCTTTCTATACCTGATTCTAAACAGGTCTTCCTTACAAGCTTCTATCTGGTATTTTCCGTTTTTGGTTTCAAAGGAAATGGTATTGCCTTTTCTATTCCATGAACCTTTGTATTGATCAGATAAAGTAGTAGCAAATAATTGACTAGTGCTGAATAGAATAGTAAAGCAAAATAGGAATGGCTTCAATGACATGCAATCGGTTTTTAACCCATCCTTTATAGACAGGTTTTGCAAACTAAACATTCATCTAGAATAGCCATCCTGTAGCAGCCTGCAAATAAAGTAAGAATTACAAACCACTCAAGGCCTTGAGCAAGATGCGTAGGCTCCAGAAAATTACAAGAGAACCTACGGCTATAAACATGGTCTTAACGGGTAATTTCCCCGAGAGTCTTGCAGCCAATGGCGCTGCCACCATACCACCAATGATTAGCCCAGCTATAATTTGCCAATGACTAATGCCTAACATGGAGAAAAAAGTCAATGCACTGGCAAGGGTTACAAAAAATTCCGTAATACTAACGGTACCTATGACAAATCTGGGAGTCCTTCCTTTTGCAATTAGGGTACTGGTCACCAAGGGTCCCCATCCACCACCACCAAATGAATCTAAAAAACCACCTGCTCCAGCCAACCAACCAGCATTCTTCACTTTCTGTGGTTTTTTGTTTTTCTTAAACGCTGCATAAAAAATGCGCAACCCCAATAATAAAGTATATACAGCTAAAATGGGTCTTATATAATTGGCGTATTCATTTCCCAAAACCGATAACAAATAAGCCCCTGCTACAGCTCCAAGTATGCCAGGGATTAACAAGACTTTGAATAATTTTTTATTTACGTTTCCAAATCGGTAATGGCTATAGCCAGAAGCACCACTGGAAAACATTTCTGCTGTATGAATGCTTCCACTAATTGCTGGTAGATTCACACCTAGTGATAATAAAATAGTAGTACAGGTAACCCCGTATCCCATACCCAATGCACCATCCACCAACTGGGCCAAAAATCCTGCAAAAATCATCCAATAAAAACTGTTATCAACAAAAGTTGGAATAGCACGAACGCCTTTTAAAATATCGTTGAATGGTATATAGGTGAGAATAAAATACCCCACAAACATGAAGAAAAAAGCAAAGACAAATTTAGAGGCAATATTTTTCCATTTCTTTTCACTAATAGAGATATCCTCTCCTTCATTCTCTACTAAGCCCTTGGTTAATTCATTTAGTTGTTTCACTTTTGAACTAAAATCACCTTTCAAAGTTTTCCTAACTGCAGCCATATTGTCCAATAAATCATCCAATTCATTGGGCAAGGATTCCTGCAATACTTCTTTTAGTCTTTTGGCAATTGTGGGTGATTTGCCATTGGTAGAAATGGCAATTTTTAAATTCCCCTTTGTCACAATGGATCCCAAATAAAAATCACAGAGTTCAGGTTTATCGGCAACATTCACTAACAATCCTTTTGCTTTGGCATCTTTGCGAATGACTTCACTTAAAGGAATATCATTCACCGCAACAACTACTATTTCTGCGCCAATTAAATCATCGGGATGATAGTCCTTTTCAAAAATAGTTAGGCCAGGAAATTGCGTTTGAAGCTCCCAAATAGCAGGGTCTACAAATGTTGCAACTACTTTAATGTTAGCATCTGGGGCATTATTCAAGAGTGCTTGCAATTTTTCCAAACCCACTTTTCCAGCACCAATCACTACCACCGCTAAAGATTCTAACTTTAAAAAAACAGGAAAAAGCCTGTTTCCCCCCGGAACAGGCTTTTCCATTTTGTCTGAGTCTATTGCTTGTGTATCTAAATCAGGTGATTGAATCAAAATTTCTTGCTTTCTTGCGTGCAGCGAAAATAAGGTAAAATTATTAATCCTACAATTTTAGTAGACTTAAATAATTCCCCTCATTTTTAAAATCCATATCTCAAAGTCACACCATAAGTTCTTGGATCTCCCAATACGCCTGCATAATGTCCGGCATTGCCTCCTGCGGGCAATAATTGCTCATAATAATCTTTGTTCAAGATATTTCTTCCCCATGCAAAAAAGGACAATCCGTTGGTAACCCTATAACCCAATCTTGCATTTACAATGGCGTATCCATCAATATTTAAATATGCCGAAGGCGATGGGCTTGAAGAATAGGAAGATCTATAATACACTTCAGAAGCAACAAAAAATTTGCTTTCCTTACCAAAGAATACAGCGGGAAATGTATACTCTCCTCCTAATGAACCTGCCCATTTAGAAATCCCAGGTAATGCTCCTCCAGAAATATCTTTAAATGCTACCTGAACACCGTTTTGCGTTGTACCAGTTTCTTCTAATGGAAGTGGTGCATTGGTAAAACTCACATACTTACCATCAGTATAAGAAATGGCAGTAAACAAACTGAATTTATTCTGAAAATTGATATTACCATCTAATTCAATCCCTTTTACATTTACTTTTTCAGCATTGGCAATATATCCACGGTTCACACCCAGTTGAGGTGATTGAACGTTTGACTGATAATTATCAATATCCGTATTAAATAAGCTTAGGTTTAATTGTAGATTATCTAGAGGTGTTGTCTTTACTCCTACTTCAAAATGCTTTACATACTCTGGTTTAATTACAGCTAAATCAGTAGCAGCTGAATTGTCAGGATTAGTTGGCAAACCAGCTACATTCACACCCACAGGTTTAAAACTGGTAGAATAAGTTGCAAATGCATTGATTTTTTTATTAGGTCTATAGGAAACTGTTAATTGATAGGTCAGGTTATTCTCATCGGCATTGGCATCATAGGATTGACTGGTATAAACTAAGTTTTTTAAAGCTAATAATGCCGCATCTGTGGTTTGCAAACCACCAGAAGCTACCCTATTGTATGAAACGTCTTTCTTGTCAAAATTAAAACGCAAACCTGGTTGAAAATGAATGCCATTAGCAATTTCCCAATCAATATTGGCAAAAGCAGCAGCACTTAGGGATTTAATAGATGCCTTGGTTTTAATACCATATCCATCTAATAAACCTGGCGTTTTCCAAAGCGCACTTGTTGTGCTTTGCACAAAACGCCACTGGTCTTTTCCAGATTCTTCGTTACCGTCAATCTTTACTTCTTGCCCTAAAGCAAATAGTCCAAATACGGCATTTACATTAGAAGCTAACTCACCAGAATAACGAAACTCTTGAGACCATTGTTGGTGTTTTGCAGGATTCTGAGATTTAGCTAAAGCCTGCAGACCAGTAAAGTCTCTATCGTTTGAAGGGCCCCAATTCCAATAACGCCAAGCGGTGGTAGACGTAAGCGTACCTGATCCAATTTTTGAATCCACATTTACTGATGCCCCACCAAAATCATTGTCTGAATTCCATGGTGTATCATGGTCAATTAAACGGTCAAATGCGTTTTGACTGGGCAACTTGTAATTCAGATCAGCAATAATTGAGGAAAATTGTCTGTAAGCTGCTCGCTTGGTAGTAACAACTCCGGCTACTACCTGTGCATAGCCATCTGGTTTTTGACTGGAAGCATCTGCTGAAAAATTGATACTGGTTTTATCAGAAGCTTTAAATAACAATTGACCATGGAAACCAAGATTGTTTAAATCGTTGGTCTTTTTATTGGTGCGAATATTATCAATAGTACCATCTCTTTGGGTACCAGAAAAAGACAATCGCCCTGCTAATCGCTTATTCAAAGCTCCGGTGATAGAACTTTTGGCTTGTATATAACCATAGTTACCATAACTCAATTCAAAATTGCCACCTGGTTTAAAACTAGGTTTCTTAGTGCTAATATTCAAAGCCCCAGAAGTAGTATTCTTTCCAAACAAAGTTCCTTGAGGACCACGCAAGACTTCTATGCGCTCAATATCAATAAAATCAAGGGTTGCAGCAGCAGGGCGAGCATAATATACTCCATCTACATAAAAACCAACTCCTTGGTCAAGACCATCATTGGTTAAACCAAATGGCGATCCCAATCCTCGGATATTGATACCCGTATTTCTTGGATTTGAAGTGTATAACTGAACAGATGGAACAAATTCTTTTACACGATTTACGTTAAATGCACCAGCGTCTTCTACTTTGGATCCACTGATTACGGAAATAGAAATAGGCACATCTTGCAATACTTCTCTGCGTCTGCGCGATGTTACAATAATCGTATCGCGTTGATAGAGTACTTCAAGCTGCACTAATATATTGTTCTCGGAGCTAGTTTTAATTTGCTTTTCTTGTTTTTCAAAGCCAGTATAAGAAACAACCACAGTAAAAGGAAATTTTTCAATTTTTGAAAAACGAAAATTTCCAGCACTATCCGTAACTGTATTGAGGTTACTTCCCTTGATACTCACATTTGCATAGGGGATGGCGGTTTTGTTTGCAGCAACTACTTTACCCGAGAACTGGGATATAGCTAAAGCTGGTAGGAATATGCCTAAAAAAAAGATAATCGATTTCATGTCAGTGGGGATATATTTTAGTCTATTTATTTGATAGACTATTATGTTAAAAAAAATTTACCTAACCAAGTAAGAATATTAAAAAAAAAAAGAGGGAATCAACAACAACAGCTGTATGTAGAATAGCTGTTAATACAAAATGTCTTTCGTAGTTGATTTGGTTTCATGACTTATACTGGATATTAATTGCACAAAAATAAGGGCCTGCTATTAGTCTACCAAATTTGTATACTTATTTTTTTCTTTTCTTTATATCAATAAGATATAGCTTCAATCCAAGCTTTGGCATGCCTAGCAGCATAAGAAATAATTGCATCGGCCCCAGCCCTTTTTAGTGAAGTCCAAATCTCAAGATGCGCTTTACTCCTTTCTACCAATTGCTTTTCGGCCAATAATTCTAAAGCTTGAAATTCCCCACTCACATGGTAAGCTACCAAAGGGAATTTGGTTTCCTGCTTAATGGTTTGAATAATATCTAAATATGGCAATGCCGGTTTTACCATTACCATATCAGCTCCTTCTTCAATATCTCTAATAGTAGATAGTAATCCATCATGGGCATTGAATGCAGAAAACTGATAGGTTTTCCTGTCTTTCAAGATGGGATTATTTCCGGGACTTGATTTACAAGCATCTCTAAAAGGACCGTAGAATTGAGAACTAAACTTAGCCGAATAACTCAAAATAGCAACTTGATCAAATCCATTGGCATCCAATATTTTTCTAATGGCGGCAATTCTTCCATCCATCATATCGCTTGGCGCTATACAATCTGCTCCAGCTTTTGCCAATGCAAGTGCATATTGAGCAAGTATTGTAACAGACTCATGATTCAAAATGGCAGTTTCTGTTTCATTGAGCAGACCACAATGACCATGTTGGGTGTAGGCACACAAACATGTATCAGCCGCAATCCAAACCTTGGTACCAAATTGCATTTTAATGGCCTGCAATGCTTTGATTACAAACCCAAAATCAAAGTCATGGTTTGATTTTGACAAGGGTACTGGAAATAATAAAAACTTACTAATACCTTGTTCAAGATCTAAAGCAATTTGTGCCAGAACTGACTCAATAGAATCTGCAGCTATCTCATTTAAAGATGCCATGGGTGTTCTTACAGCAACAGACTCATCCACAAATAGGGGTTGTATAAAATCACGGTGGTCTATATATACATTTGCCACCAGCTCCCTAATATGTGCATTGGCTCTTATGCGCCTTCTGTTACTGTTATAGTTTGTCTCCATGACTGGAATGCTTTGATAGTGGGAAATATGAGAGGTTTCAAACCTAATCCAAGTAAGCGATTAGCCGTTTTTCCAGAAGGACATGCGTGAATAGCTCCTTGCTTTACAAAAGGTGAACCAATCAAAAATTGCTGATAACTTGACCAAAACACTAGATCTGCTTTTCCAATATGCGTTACCAATTTAGTATCAAAATTAGGGTGCAAACAATAGGTAGCAGCAGCATGCCATCCTTCTGACAACCATCCTACAACACTATTTTGATTGGTAAGTATACAACATTGTGATTTTTCAATTTGCACCATTGGCGATTCAAATAAAGGCAATAAAGATTCCAATCCCAAGCCATCTGCAGAACCCTCAACCCAAATTCCTTTTTTGGCTAGGGCTAACCAAGTTCTGGTTCCTGCAGCCCAAACCCTTTTCCTTTGGCACTGTTTAACTAATGTATTAGAATGAATGGCTTTTTGAGAAGCAACAAAAATAGCGGTAGCTGTACTTGGTATTTTTACATGATCCAAATTGGTCTCTGTATAAAAAGACCGCATATGGTCCGTACCACTAAAAATATCTATACTTCTTAGGTTTAAGTTAACAGGTTGTTTCCACTCTGTAAATGTTACCAATTGTTGATCTAAACCAGATGCATAGGTAAAAGAACAATGGGACAAATCCTTATGAAATACCCCAAATGGTCTAGAACAACCATAACCATATTTTTCCGCAAAAAGCCTTTCTTCCTGGACTGCATTGGTATGTTCAAGACTAGCAATCTTGTTTAAGATAGCAATGGCTTCCTGATTGTCTTGATTGGTTTCTACCACAATGGCCCCTTGACCCGCAGCCGGAGGGCATTCAAATAAAGGCAAAAACATGATGCGTTTATTGCCTAATAGCTCTTGTACTGTTTTACTGGCAGGTTCATACTGCAACAACCTATTTAAACCAGCTGCTGCAAGAATAATGCCGTCATAATCTTTTGATTCTGTTAGTTTACGCAACCTTCCGTCTACATTTCCCCTAATTGGAATGGCTTCAATCTTTATGGGATATTGATTCAACTGAGGTAATGCTTTCTGTAAAAAACCGGAAGCCATCTCTGTTCTTCTTGGTGAAGAAGTTCCAATAACAATTGGTTTACCGGCAGCTAATTTGTCTAAAATATCTGCATTAAAAATGGCTACATCCCGAATATCATTTCTATCTATGATCTGGTAAAAACTATTCTCAAAAAAAGTATCACCGCTCACGTCTTTCATACTATGAACAGCAAAATCAGCCTTCCCATTTCTCAGGTCTTCTTGAATCTCAGCCGTAAAAAAATCCTTCCCTTCTACCAAATGTAAGGGTGTACTTTGTTCACGATCTCCCTTGGTTTCTTTGATAACAGGATGTAAAACCATATCAGGAAAATGGGCTTTTACCTTTTGGCAAAACAATTCCACCTGTGCAAGGGACAACCAAGAACCCCTACAAACTATATTGAACTCCTTTTTCATAGGGCCAGGGTTTTAAATTCAGCAGCTTGAATATTAGCAGGGAATAGCAACAGCACTTCTGCTAAAGCATCTGCCAATTGCTCCATTTCTGCTTGTCCATGTTTGGTGGTGATGGTCACTCTTAAACAAGCTTTACCCTTGGGTACTGTTGGGTAATTAATGGGTTGCAGATAAATTCCTAACTGATAGAGTAAGTAGTCTGCAATTTGCTTACAACGCAATTCATCCCCAATTATAATGGGAGTAATATGAGTGGGATTATGTAAAAAAGGAATTTGTTTAGTCAATAATAACTGACGCAACTGATAAACCTTATTAAAATAATCTTCCCTTGTCTTTTTTGATTGCATGAGGATCTCAATACTCTTGGTAGCTGCAGCGCAGATGGCTGGTGGTAAAGAAGTGGTGAAAATAAAACCCGAACCAAAACTTCTAATCGCGTCAATTAAGATAGCTGAACCCGCAATATAGCCACCCAATACGCCAAATCCTTTGGCCAAAGTACCGTTGATAATGTCAATGCCATTTTGCAAACCAAGTGCCTCAGACAAGCCACCACCAGTCTCTCCGTATAGACCAACTGCATGTACTTCATCCAAATAAGTTAGTGCCTGGTACTTCTTTGCAAGTAGCACCATTTCTTCCATGGGAGCAATAGTTCCACTCATGGAATAAACAGATTCAAAGACCAAGATCTTGGGTTGATCTATTGGCATTGTTTGTAAGATTTGCTCTAATGATACTAGGTCATTGTGTGGAAATAATTTTTTCTCATTCCCACTTGCTTTAATACCTTCTATTATGGATGCATGGTTGTCTTGATCAGAAATAAATACAGCCTCCGGCATAAGCTTACCAAGGGTTGCTAGTGCCGTTAGATTAGCTAAATAAGCACTTCCAAAAACCAAGGCCTTTTCTTTGTTGTGTAATTGAGCCAAAACATTTTCAAGACTTCTATGAAAATTGGTGGTGCCAGAAATATTCCTAGTACCTCCACTTCCAGTTCCACTTCTATGGGTCACAAAACTTAACCTGCTGATGACCTCTTCATGAACACTCATGGCTAAGTAATCATTACTGCACCAATTCACGGCTTTACGTTTTATTCCAGTTGCATCTTCAAAATAAAAATGCGGAAAGTGTTGGGCAGACTTATTTACGTCCAAAAAATAGCGGTAAGTACCTTTCTCTTTTAGTTGGTCTAATTTATCAGCTAATATTTGTTGGTAATTAATCATGCAGCAACCCAATTTTTCCGAATTGCAAAATCACCAAAGGTTTCATCTAGCAAGCGCTCAGCAGCATATGTTTGAAATAGGCCATCTAGGGTTTCTAAAATGGCTGTTTCTTCTAGGTTTTCTTGATATATTTTATTTAATCGAGCACCTTGTCTGTCTCCACCTAAATGCAAATTGTATTTTCCAGGCGCTGTTCCAACAAAACCAATTTCAGCAACATAAGGTCTGGCACATCCATTAGGGCAACCTGTCATTCTAATCACTATGGCATCATTTTCTAATTGGTGTTTTGCCAATAGGGGTTCTATCTTACTTATTAAAGAAGGCAAATAACGTTGCGCCTCTGCTAATGCCAAGGGACAAGTGGGTAATGCCACGCAAGCCATGGAATTTTTCCGAATGGCAGAACTGCCTTCTGTATGTTGAATAATCCCAAACTGTTCTAAAATAGTATTGACAGCCTCCTTATTCTCAGTAGTTATATCGCTTAGGATTAAGTTTTGAGAGCAGGTAAAACGAAAATTGGCAAAACCTGTTTGGGCTATTTCAAACATGGCTGTTTTGAGTGGCAAATTTACTTCATCCAACACCCTTCCATTCTCAACAAGTACGGTATAGTACCACAAACCTTGTTGGTTTTGCTGCCAACCAAAATGATCAACTCTTTTGGTGAAAACTACTTGCTTTGCTGGTTCCAAATCAAATCCAATCCTTCTTTCCAATTCTTCCTTAAACCATGCAACCCCCAATTTGTCAACTGTATATTTTAATCGAGACATTTTCCTGTCCGATCTATTCCCATAGTCTCTTTGAATGGTGAGTACTTCATACACCGCTTTGAGGGTTTGCTCCTCTCCTGCTGTAAAACCAATTACGGTTCCAAGCCTTGCATAAGTATCTGGATTACCATGTGTGGTAGCCAAGCCTCCTCCAATTGCAATATTAAAACCAACTAATTTCTCCTCTTCAATAATGGCAATCAATCCAATATCATTGGCAAACACATCCACATCATTATTAGGAGGTATGGCAATGGCAATTTTGAATTTCCTAGGTAAATATCTGTCTTGGTATAAGGGATCTTCCTCTTCTTTTCTATCTAAGATTTTTTCTTCATCCAACCAGATTTCATAATAGGCTTTTGTCTTGGGCATCAACAATTCACTGATCTTGTCTGCATAAGCAAAGACCTGTGCATGAATGGGGGATTCATTAGGATGCGAGCTACAAAGTACATTTCTATTGATATCTCCACAGGTAGCAATAGAATCCAATTTGGCTTCATTAAAAGCCTGAATGGTTGGTTTAATATGGCTTTTAATCAAACCATGCAATTGCAATGTTTGTCTACTGGTAATTTTAATCACCCCAGTTGCGTGTTCCCCAGCAATATCCTGGGTAGCCA
>CALRXZ020000002.1:0-71260 GCA_943372255.1 Chitinophaga pinensis | reverse complement strand
ATTTCTCAGAATCTAGCGTTCCGAAAATAATTTTCAGAAAGCATGATTTTCCCGTACCATTTCTACCTAAAAGTCCAGTTATCTTTTCTGTCTCAAGCTTTAAATAGATATCTGATAAAATGCTTCTACCACCAAAAGCCAATTGTATACTATCTGCTTCTAGTATATGCATCAGATGAATTGAAAAATGATGAAAAGGAGAATTAGGAATAGTACAAAGTCAACAACTAAGGTTGCTGTCCAAATCAATGTCTTAGAAATCCCCAAATTAAAATAGTAGTAATATTCCTTGCTTTTATAACTGTTGATGAAATAGTAGGTTAATCCTAATGTTATCATTCTAAACCAGAAAATTACAGTAAAGATGCTAGTGCCATAACTCCAAAATAAGCCCAAGCAACAAAGATTCATGACTATTGAAAACAATAGAAAGCTTTGATAGAATCTGCCAATAAGTTTTAATTTATGAAGCACTTGTCCTTTTTTTAACGGGTTTCCTTAAAGCCGGCTGATTTTATTGTGTCTTTGTCCTTTTCAACTCCTTTGCTAATTCAATAGAATGTTTTAAAGAGTTATTATTCTTCCAGTTGGCATGAGATACAATAATGTATTTTGGGTTGCTAAATTTTTTCTGAACATTTAATAAAGTGGTCTCATAGGCCTTAGTATTTCCGTCTCCTAAAAAGCCTAAATTTTCTGCGTCTGCGCCTTTAATGAGACAACCTCCGTATAAGATTTTCTCTTTTCCAAACCAGACTACTATATTGTCTGCAGTATGACCCTCACCTGGATAATAGGTTTCAAAAATATATTCATCAAAATGAAATACAGTATCTCTGTAAATTAGATTAGCAGCCCTTTTGGCATTTTCTTTTTTGCTCCATTGATCTGTAAGTGCTGTGGTATAAGTTTTGATTCCTTGCCGTTCGTAATATTCAAGCCCTGCAGTTCTGTCACTATGCCAATGGGTTGCCAAACAAAATAGCACTTTCTTTTGATGTCTTTTTTGAATACTGTCAAGAAGTGGTTGAAACTGTGTGGTATCCCAAGGTGTATCAAATAAAACAACAGCTTTCTTTGTAACCAAGTACATGCCATGTGCTGGAGTTTTGCTTCCTTGATACTCATTGTAAGTGGTATAGATGTAAAAATTACCGGTTAATGCTGTAATGTCCAGTTTGTTATTTGCTTTTTGTGCGCATAGACTGGTCAAGGAAAAAATAAAAGCTACAGTTAAAAATAGTGTTCGCATATCAAGCAACATGTCTTGTTCAATAATTGGTGAGCTATAATAAATATACAGAACTACTTAAGTATTGGAATCAATAGAAATGAGATTTAGGACATTAATAAGATTATTTTCTTTTATTAACGCAATCAGCTAATTTTCAAAAAACAGATAAAGTGAATATCCGCAATATAGAATTCAAAGCCAAAGTAGATTCCCTAGAACCCTATGAAAATATGTTATTGGAATTGGAGCCTCTCTTTAAAGGCGTAGACCACCAAATAGATACCTATTTTAATGTGCCCAAGGGGCGATTGAAATTGAGGGAAGGCAATATAGAAAACGCGCTCATCAATTATGACAGGGAGAATCAAGCAGGTTCAAAACTATCTTCTGTCATTTTATATCGGCACCAGCCAGACCCCGCTTTAAAATCCATCTTAACCCATCAATTGGGTATTAAAATGGTGGTAGACAAAATCCGTAAAATCTATTTTATGGAGAACGTCAAATTCCACTTTGATCAAGTAAAAGGCCTGGGCACTTTTCTGGAAGTAGAAGCCATTGACAATGATGGCCAGTACTCACTAGAAAAATTGCAGGAACAATGTGATAATTACCAGCAGCTATTTAATTTGAAAACTAATCAAATGATGCAGCAGTCTTATAGTGATATGCTTTTAGAGAAACCGTAACCTAAAAGTCAATGTTTATAATAATAGAAGAACTGATAAGTCAAGTTTTTAATTTCTTGGCACTAAATCATCACTAGGTCCGTATTCAAATATATGCTCAAGTTTATACTTCAATTCTTTGTCGGTAGTATTAAAAAGTGCTTTTAACAAAGGTTTTAATTCTTTTTCAAAACGCTCTTTTGTAAAACCATCACATTTGGTTTCTCCATAATAAATAAAATTAACTCCTCTAGTAACATATGCTTTGTCCTTAGATTGTAAAGCAGTTTTTAATGCATTGAATCTTGACCAAGTAGTTTTATTTATTTGCCACCAATTAGTTACTTTATCGGCTAAAATTTTTCTATCTTTTTTTAAAGATTCTGCAGTAGCAATCTTATTCCAAGTTAATTTAATATTGCCATTTTTGTTATCTGTTATCTTTATGGAAGATGAGTAACCAAAATCTATAAAAGTCATTGATTCTATCACATAGCCTGCTCTGATTGATAGCCAATCAAAGTTGTAAGGAATAATTGCTATTTTATTATTTCCATTGTAATTGCCTGTAGCCAATACAGTGTAAGGATCTCCTGGATCTGTATCAAGCCTAGTTGGATCATACAAAAGGGATATCAATTTTGGTAAAGCCAACTGTTGATAACTTGACAAGCCATTTGAAGCATTTTTTATATCGTTGTTAAAACGCAACCCTTTTAATTCTTCAATTAATTGATCAATCTCTTGAGCTTTATTTGCGGTTTTAAATGATTGTTGACTTGAAGTGCTTGAAATTGAAAAGCAAAAAACTATAAAAAGGGTATAAACAATTTTCATTGACAAGGGGGGTATTCTATTAAATGTAGTGAAATGCTGTTTAACATTTGCTTTTAGACAAACTTACACCGGACAATTCTGATGATAGTCAATCAACTCAATATTGAGTCGTTCAAATTCATAGCCCTTGTAGTGAACAGCAATTTCATCTAACACCGCTTCTACTTCTTCTACGGTGTTGAGTGTCACTAGTCGGCCGCGGAATTCCTTGATATTGGGTAAGCCTTTTAAATAATTGGTATAGTGTCTGCGCATTTCATAGATCCCTGCAATGCCACCCTTCCATTCAAAAGATTTGTGCAAGTGTTTTTTGCAAACAATGATTCTTTCTTCCAAAGTGGGAGGGGCCATGACCTCGCCCTTTTCCATATAGTGTTTGATCTCTCTAAAAATCCAAGGATAACCAATGGCTGCTCGGCCAATCATGATCCCGTCTACGCCATAGCGCTCTTTATATGCTTTGGCTTTTTGTGGGGAATTGATATCGCCATTGCCAAAAATGGGCATCTTAATCCTGGGATTGTTTTTCACCTTGGCTATCAGGGTCCAATCTGCTTCTCCCTTGTATAATTGGGCACGGGTTCTACCATGAATAGAAAGTGCTTTTACGCCAACATCTTGTAAACGCTCTGCCACTTCTTCAATATTCAAACTATTATTGTCCCAGCCCAAACGGGTCTTAACTGTTACTGGAAGCTTAGTGCTTTTGACAACCGCTTCTGTTAGGCGAATCATCAGGTCAACGTCTTTTAATACGCCTGCTCCTGCTCCCTTGCTCACTACCTTTTTTACAGGGCATCCAAAATTGATGTCTAGTAAATCGGGGTTCACGGTTTCTACAATTCGGGCACTCAATGCCATGGCGTCTTCATCGCCCCCAAAAATCTGGATCCCAATAGGTCTTTCGTAGTCAAAAATGTCCAATTTCTGCCTGCTTTTGATAGCATCCCGGATTAATCCCTCACTACTGATGAATTCCGTATACATTAAATCTGCACCATTGTCTTTGCAAACGGCCCTAAAAGGAGGGTCGCTCACGTCTTCCATGGGCGCTAATAAAAGTGGGAAATCGGGTAATTCTATATTCTCTATTTTGACCATGAAAACCTTTGATATTGCTTTTGGGCGTTTTGAATTGATTCCAGCCTGCCTTTTATCCTTTAACTTGCAGGGGCATTACACAAAAATGCAAATTTACAGGCTTATTTTCAGTTTTATGCAGCAAAGGTCTATTCCGCTTACATACGCATCTCAATTTGCCATTTTATTGGGTTTATTGGGCGTGGGTATGATTGTTGGGAATTTACTAGTACTGTCTTTGGGTTCGGTGATGATGCAAATGCCAATTGACCAAGTGGCCAAAGCCCTTACCCAACCTGGTCATTTGCAAACAACCCGTTTTTTAAATACCCTGGCCAGCTTTCTGGTATTTTGTACACCAGCCCTTGTTTTTGCTAGGATTGTAGACCAAAAACCCATGCAATTGCTTGGTTTTAATAGAGTTATACAAACAAAACAACTGCTCTTAGTAGCCTTAATTGCCTTTACTGGTTTGATGATGAGTGGGGCTTTGGGTGAGTTGAACCAAAACATTCCACTTCCTGCACAATGGTTGGCCAAGGCCAAAGAGTTTGAAGCAAAATACAAGCAATCCATGATGGCCATGGTTACCATGAAAACTTTTTGGGATTATCTGTTTGCATTGATTGCAATGGCAGTTGCTCCAGCTTTTTTTGAAGAAATCCTATTCCGTGGTGGATTCCAACAAATTTTTATTGGATGGACCAAGAACCCTTTTTTGGGAATCGTGATTACAAGTATCTTGTTCAGCGCCATCCATTTTTCCTTTTTTGGATTCCTGCCTAGAACGGCATTGGGGATGATCCTTGGTTATGTATTTTATTATAGCCGTAATATCTGGATGAGTATTGCTATGCACTTTATCTATAATGGCATTATTGTAACCCAGCTTTATGTTGCTGGATTAAAGGGGAAGAGCCTAGATAAAACCATGGACGAAAATATGCCAGTTTGGTTGGGTGTCTTTGCCATTAGTGCAGTAATAGTGTTGATGCAAATGTTCCGCAAGGAATCTTCACTTGCCCTATCTTTGGTGTCCAACAACCAACCAGCAACCCATGCAACAGTGGAAGAAAATTTTTAGCACTCGGAATTACGCAGAAGCCAGTATTATTCAGGGTTTGTTGGAAGAAAATGAAATACCCGTGCAGGTATTAAACAAGCAAGACAGTAGTTATGTGAATTTTGGGGATATAGAAATCTATGTTCCAGACTTGCTTAATGAAACAGCTAAGCAAATTATCAACAAAACCATTTTAAACTAACTGTACTTTTCTAACAATTAGATTTTCAATTATGGCTTTCAATATTGCAACATTTAAAACAAGGGCACTAAGTGCTGTATTCTTTGTGGCCATCATGTTGGCTGGATTACTCTGGAACCAATGGAGTTTCTTGGCGCTATTTTTAGTCATACATACTGGCTGCTGGTGGGAGTTTTATAAGTTGATGGATCAAATTGACCCCAAATTTCAGCAAGTACCAGCTTACTTACGTTATTTGATCATGGCATTAGGAGTAGCTTTTATGTTTTGGATGAGTAGTCCTTTGTCTTATCCATTATGGGCTTCTTGGAACCTACACGATCTGGGATGGTACCTGATTTTAGTCATAGGGGCATTAACCCTCTTGGCAGGATTAATCTCTTTTAAAAAACTAAGTCTAGACAGTGTTTTAAGCTTGGTGGCGGGATTCTTATACATCTCTTTGGCTTGGGCATTAATGGTGAAACTACGTGGCAAAATCACCGCTGGCTTTCAGGCCGATTTGGGATGGGTGTTGCCTATTATTCTTATTGCCTCAATTTGGATTAACGATACCATGGCTTATATCACCGGATCTTTGTTTGGCAGAACACCTTTGTCCAGTGTCTCCCCCAAGAAAACTTGGGAAGGCACAATTGGCGGAATTATTCTAGCCGTGATGGTGGTAAGTTATGGGGGTCATGGCCTATTTGATCTGCCCTTTAGACCCTTGATTTTTATTTCTTTATTAGCCTCAGTGATTGGTACGCTGGGCGATTTATTAGAGAGTAAAATCAAACGGATGGCGGGTGTAAAAGACAGTGGCCAAATGATGCCCGGACATGGCGGTTTCCTTGACCGATTTGATTCACTTTTGTTGGCAACCCCTTATGTTTGGATCTTTGCCGACCTGTTTTTATAAATCAATTACATTTGCCCCTCAATAATTGAAACATGACCATACACAGAGAAGGATATCAGACCATTGGCATAGCCGCATTGGTATTTGGCGGAATCAACCTTGCATCTTTTACTTTTTTAAGTGCTAGCCTTCCTTGGGTAGCCATTTTGATATTTTTTCTAACCTTGGCTGTATTCCTATTCTTGGTTTCTTTTTTTAGGATGCCTAATCGGGTTCATACCATTAATCCTAACCAAATTATCTGCCCAGCAGATGGTAAAGTTGTAGTAATTGAAGAAGTGACTGATGAGGAGTATTTTAAAGACCGCAGAATTCAGTTGAGCGTATTTATGAGCCCTGCCAATGTGCACGTAAACCGCAACCCGGTAGACGGAGAAGTGGTTTATAACCAATATCATAAAGGCAAATACTTGGTTGCTTGGCATCCAAAGTCTTCTACAGAGAACGAGCGTTGGAGTGTAGTGGTGAAAAATCCACACGGAGAAATCTTATACAAACAAATTGCAGGAGCTTTGGCAAAAAGAATCTGTAATTACACCAAGGTTGGACAAAAAGTAAAGCAAACAGAGGAATATGGATTTATCAAATTTGGTAGCCGGGTAGACTTGCTTTTGCCTTTGAACGCCAAAATCAACGTAGAGTTGAACCAAGTGGTAAAAGGCGGGGTAACGGTTTTAGCATCCTGGTAACAAAATTTTCTATTGATTGCCGTATATTCACACCAATAAAA
The DNA here is from genome assembly GCA_943372255.1 of Chitinophaga pinensis. Lineage (GTDB taxonomy): Bacteria > Bacteroidota > Bacteroidia > Chitinophagales > Chitinophagaceae > Sediminibacterium > Sediminibacterium pinensis_M. The sequence continues at coordinate 64,545 of CALRXZ020000002.1, read as the reverse complement.
CAAAGACATATGAAAAAAGTAATTGTTCTAGCTACTGCCGCCTTCTTTTTTGTAGGAGCTGCCAACGCCAATTTCTGCGAGAAAGGTAAAAAATGTGATGGTAAAGAATGCAAAAAAGACGCCAAAGCTAGCGGCAAAGAGTGCTGCAAAAAAGAAACAAAAACAGCTACAGTAAAAACTAGTCCTAAGCCCAAAGCATAGTGAATTAGTTCATAAGAATTTAAAAGCCTCCAATTGGAGGCTTTTCTTATTATAAGATGTTTTCTAATTCTTGTAAATGCTCAATGGTATAAGTGGCTTTGATCTTGGGAACCACTTTTAAATGGTTTACAAAAATAGTGTCAAGGCCTGCGTCCAAGCCCCCTTTAATATCGGCGTCTTGGTTATCACCAATCATGATGCTCTCTTCCGTTTTTGCTCCTGCCTTCATCAAGGCATAATCAAAAATTTCCTTATTGGGTTTGAGGCTATTGCTGGCTTCTGAGGTAATCACTTGTTGAAAATAGCCAGCCATACCACTTTCTCTAATCTTATTGTGTTGTACATTTTCAAATCCATTGGTCACCAAGTGCATCTGATAACCCTTGGCTTTTAGGTATTCTAAAATTTCAATGGTATAGGGAAAAAGTCTTTTTTTATTGGGTAGTCCTTCCAAAAATTGAACTGCCAATTTTCTAGATAGTGGCTCGTCTGCAATTTTAAATTCTAACAAAGAAAGCCACATTCTTTTCCAACGAAGTTCTTCTTGTTTGATAAAACCCTTGGTATACCTATCCCATAAACGTTCATTATGATAGCTATAATGTTTAAAAAAGACTTCAAAATCACTCACGCCACGTTCGGCTAATTGGTTGCTGTGATAAATATCTTCTAAGGTTTCCTTTGCATTGGTTTCAAAATCCCACAAAGTATGGTCAAGGTCAAAAAACAAGTGGCGGTATTGCATGCTGCAAAATACTAACTAAATCCAAAAAGCCCGCATGGTCAGTGTTCAATAAAATGTTCGAACTTAGCAGCTAGAAATTTGAACCATGAATATCATTGTTACAGGCGCGTCAAAAGGAATTGGAAAAGCCATTGTGGAAGCATTTGCCAAAGAAGGGCACCAAATATTGGTTTGTGGTAGGAGTGAAGTGGATTTGTATGCACTAGTGGCCACAGTAATGGAGCAATATCCCAATGCCGTAATCAAGGCAAAGGCAGCAGATCTAGCTATTAGAGAAGAGTTGGATGCTTTTGCTAGTTGGTGTTTACAATATGGCCAACCCGATATCTTGGTCAACAATGCAGGGCAGTTTCAACCAGGTTCTGTGTACAATGAAGCTGAGGGCTTGTTAGAACAAATGATGCAGGTGAATTTGTATAGTGCCTATCATCTGACCCGCGCCATTTTGCCCGCTATGATGGAAGCCAAAAAAGGTCATGTCTTTAATATTTGTTCCATTGCTTCTTTGCAAGCTTATGCCAATGGAGGCGCATATAGTATAAGCAAATTTGCTATGCTAGGTTTTAGCAAAAACCTGCGTGAAGAAATGAAACCACATGGCGTAAAAGTAACTGCAGTTTGTCCCGGTGCCACATTGAGTGCAAGTTGGGATGGATTTGAGATTGATCCTGCGCGCATCATGGAAACAAATGATATTGCCAAGATGATAGTTGCTGCTGCTTCTCTAACGCCGCAGGCCGTGGTAGAAGATATTATTATGCGCCCTCAGTTGGGAGACTTATAATTTAGACATTTTCCAAAGCCAATAGCACCTGCCAAGCTGCATCCACCTGATTGCTGTTTAGTAATTCGGCTGCATAATGGTGTAATTCCTTTTCCATCTCATGTGGATTCACACTATAGTATTGGATAATGCTTTTTAAGCGCTCGTCTTCAAAAGCGGGATTCACTTCTGGTAAATCATGCACATTACCCAGCAAACCCAAATGGTTGCCTGTAAGAATTGTACTCTTTCTAATGCCCTCAGGTAAACTGTCTATACCAATTCCCAATTGTGTATTGGGTTTGTTTACTTGAAACATATTGCCGGGTTCCACTTTACAATACCAATCTCCTCCCAGTCTGGCTACCAAATGCAATAAGTGCTGGTCTATTTTCCCATTACTACCAATGACAGCATCGGCCACGTGCATGCAAATCACTTCTGCAATCACCAATTGTCCTGCTCCTGCTTGCTCACCCAAACTTTTAACTTCTAACACTTTACATTCTAGTTGAATTTTGGCTTCGGCTACCATGGCTGGTTTCACAAGGCTGGCAGGGGTTTTGGTAAATCCTGCTTTCACAAACTCATCTACCCCTTTTGGAAACTCGCAACTGGCCAAACTCATTTGTTGTACCATCTCAAAGTCTACCATATTGATCACCACTTCTGGTACTTCCAATACATTTTCCAATGTGTGTTTTAAGGTATTGTCCCTTCCCCTTCTTGAAGGAGAAAAAATTACTACAGGTGGGTTAGAAGAGAAGAGATTAAAAAAACTAAATGGTGCTAAATTCTGATTACCTGCTGCATCAATGGTGCTAGCAAAACAAATGGGTCTGGGGGCAATGGCACTTTGCAACCATTGCTGTTTTTCCATGGTATTGAGTTCACTAAAATTGATGCGCATGGCTTAGATTTTTTTGCGTGCTAGAATAGAGAAATCAGAATCCTCTTTTTCAATTTGGTTAATCAATTTACCAAGACCTGCTATTTCCATTTCTACAATATCACCCGCTTGCAACCACTGTTCTTGATAGTCTGGGTTATTCAATTTGCCCGTGCCATTGAGTTCTAAGAAACATCCTGTTCCAACAGTTCCGCTTCCAATCACATCGCCAGGCTGAAGATCAACGCCATAGGCACATCTTTCTAGGATCTCTGCAAAGGTCCAATCCATCTGACTTACATTGCCTTCACTCACTTGTACCCCATTGATTTTGCAAGTCATAGCAAGGTTCCAGCTCTTTCCTACATGTCCTTCTTTGGGGGGCACTTCAAAACCTTCCAACTCATCCAAGGTTACCAAAGTAGGTCCTATGCAAGTGGCAAAATCCTTGCCTTTAGCGGGCCCTAGGTTTAGCAACATTTCTTCCATCTGCAAACGCCTTGCACTCATGTCATTCATGATCATGAGTCCTCCAATATAACTATCCGCTTCTTCAGCGGTAATATTTCTACCAGATTTGCAAACAACTATGGCTACTTCTAATTCAAAATCCAATTTTTCAAAATGGTCGGGCATGCATTTGATTGGGCCAGGTCCTTGAATGCTATGGTGGTTTGTAAAATAAAAAATAGGGTATTGGTCAAATTCCGCAATCATCTCTACTTTTCTATTTCTTCTGGCGGCAGCAACATGTTGTCTAAATGCATAACCATCTCTGCAAGAAGTAGGGAAGGGTACAGGTGCCAACAAATCAAGGCCATCTACTGGAATTCCACGGTCAGTGCTAATCTTACCAGACTTAATAGCCGAATCCACTTGTTGAGCAATGGGAAACATATCTTCCCAATAGTGCAAAAACATATTCATGCTATTAGGTAGTTCTGGGTGCATCAGGTCACAATCATATAGGAACCCTTCTACTAAAAATGCCAATTGATCGCGGCCATCGGCCATATAAGAGACAAGCTTCATACTAAGTGTTTTGAATGGCGAAAATAGCGGAAAATGTGCTGCTAATTTGGTTCAGTCAATTAGATTTAATTTACCACCTATCTTCTTCCGGAATACTAGCTGGATCTTGACGGAACTGCTCTCGGCTTTTGCGTTTTTGTTCCTGTCTTTCTAGCATTAACTGGGCAATTATTTTACCAGCGTTTTCTCCTGGATTTTCTGCTAATAATTGTTTGAGTTTTTTCTCAGGCACGTCTACGGCATAGAGCAAGTAAACCAGTTTGGAAAAGTCATGCGCAATCAGGTGATTGATATGGGCTATCAAATCATCTATGCTCATTTTTTCTAAGGCTTGCAAATCAGTAATGCTATTCATACTATCTAATCTGGTCAAACATATTTTTCCATCACACCCAAACCAAATAAGGCAAAATCATATTTCACGGGGTCTGTCACGTCCAAGGTACGCAAGTATTGGGTTAGTTCTACGGCAGCTGCCCAATCGGTTTGTTTTCTATCTAGTAATTGAAATCGTTTGGCTACCCTTGCTACGTGTAGATCAATAGGGCAGATTAGATCAGCTGGCGAAATACTTTTCCAAATTCCAAAGTCAACAGCTTTTTTGTCTTTTCGAACCATCCAACGCAAGAACATATTGAGCCTTTTACAAGAAGAATTTTTAAAAGGGGTGGCAATATGTTTTCTGGTTCTATTGGGAGCGTCTTCTAGAGAGAAAAAATATTGGTGAAATCTAGTAAGTGCTGCTTCTATGCGTTTATCCTGATCTTCTGCTAAGATTTGCTTATTAAAAAAAGCGGTCTCCAAACTTTTGTGTTGATTATAGTGCATTTGCATAAAGCTGATGCTATATAAAAGGTCGGTAGCATTAAATGTTCGGTGTTTGAAACCCAGCATTCTTTTTAAATCAGTTTCTTGGTGATTCAAACAAAAATCATGGGGTGTCATATCCATGAGTTGCATCAATTCCTTGGCCTTATTAATGATGGTGGTTCTATTGCCCCAGGCAAAAATGGCAGCATAGAATCCTGCTATTTCTATATCCTGTTTTTTACTAAACAAATGAGGTACACAAATAGGGTCTGCCGCAATAAAACTTGGCCGATTATAACGATCCACTTTTTCATTAAAAAAGGCTGTGAGCGATACTAGATTTTTGACCTGTTCCAAGAGTTGGTGGTTTTTTAGCCGATAATGGTGAAAATTACTGTTTCAGCGGGAATATGTGCGTTTCTGAGTTAACTTTATGTCTCGATTGTACGCGATTTCCATCATCTTAATTTCAACATATGAGAAAGCAGTTTTTTGCAGTGGTTGCCCTTATAATCATGACCATTGCAGTGCAGGCGCAAAATAACAAGCCTGCTAGCACACCCTTGTACAAAAATGCCAAAGCTCCCATTGAACAGCGCATCAAAGACTTGTTACAGCGCATGACTTTGGAAGAAAAAGCTGGTCAGTTAAACCAAGTGAATGGTGGTGTTTTCACAGGTCCTGCGGCCAATGATCCTGGACAAAAAGCCAAATTGGATTTGGCTAAGAAAGGGGGTGTAGGTTCTTTTCTAAACGTGATTGGTGTTTCGGAAACCAGAAATGCCCAACAAGCGGTTGTAGAGAATTCTAGACTGGGTATACCTTTGTTATTTGGGTTTGACGTGATTCATGGATATAGAACCGTATTTCCTATTCCTTTAGCAGAAGCCGGAACTTGGGATTTGGCAGGCATTGAGAAGAATGCTAGCATTCACGCCAAAGAAGCTGCAGCGGCTGGTGTGCACTGGACTTTTGCACCCATGTGCGATATCAGTAATGATCCTCGTTGGGGACGTGTGATGGAAGGTGCAGGCGAAGACCCATATTTAGGTGGATTGGTTGCAGCAGCCCGTGTAAGAGGATTGCAAGGCAAGCAATTTGATGCAGAACATATCATGGCTTGTATCAAACACTTTGCCGTTTATGGTGCGGTAGAAGCAGGAAGAGAATACAATAATGTAGACGTATCGCGCGTAGCGCTTTGGAACAAATACCTGCCTCCTTATAAAGCAGCGGTAGAAGCTGGTGCTGCAACAGTCATGAATTCCTTTAACGTGTTTGATGGTATTCCTGCAGGCGGTAACAAATATTTGGTAACAGACATCTTACAAAAAAAATGGGGATTCAAAGGTTTTGTGGTAAGTGACTGGGGCAGTTTTGGTGAGATGATCAACCACGGATATGCTGTTGATGAAAAAGACGCAGCTTTGAAAGCCTTGCAAGCTGGTAGCCATATGGATATGGAAGCCAATGTATCTGGACGTTTTGTACCTCAATTGGTGAAAGAAGGTAAACTAACTATGGCGCAGGTAGATGATGCAGTTGGTAGAATTTTATATTTCAAATTCAAATTGGGTTTGTTTGAAGACCCTTACAAATATTCTAATGCGCAGAGAGAAGCAGCTACTTTATTCAACGCAGCAAATCGTGCACAAGCACTGGAAGCGGCTAAAAAAAGTATTCTCCTACTCAAGAACAACCATGATGTACTTCCGCTTAAAACAGATGGATCTAAGATTGCTTTGATTGGACATTTTGCCAATAGCAAAGAAGATATGTTTGACTTTTGGATTGCCAACGGAACAGCCAATGATGCGGTTACAGTTAAAGAAGGTTTAGAGAAAAGATTTGGTGCCAATAATGTGAACTATGCACCCGGTTATTTGGCAGATGGTACTACCGATGAACAATTGGTAAAAGACGCAGTAGCTGCTGCAGACAAAGCATCTGTAGTGGTGGTGAATATTGGTATCAGTGGTAAGATGGCTGGAGAAGATAGGGCATTAGCCAATATCAATATTTCAGAAGGTCAACTGCGTTTATTGCGCGCTTTACAAAAACAAGGCAGACCAGTGATTGCACTTGTGAGTAGTGGTAGACCACTTGTGTTAACCAATATTCAAGACCTTACTACGGCTATTGTTCAAACCTGGATTCTAGGAACAGAAACAGGAACTGCTGTTGCAGCTATGTTGGCTGGTGATTATAATCCATCTGCCAAAGCCGTGATGAGTTTTCCTTATGCACTGGGTCAAGTGCCTGTTTATTATAACCATTTCAATACCAATAGACCAGCTCCTGAAACTGGAGATGCTAGTTGGAAGTCTCGCTACCGCGATATTCCCAATGAACCATTGTATCCTTTTGGATATGGTTTGAGTTATACTACTTATAACTATTCCAATCTTTCTTTGAGTTCAGATAAAATTACCCGCTCTCAACCTTTACAAGTGCGTGTAACCGTTAAGAACAGCGGAAAGGTTGATGGAGAAGAAGTGGTGCAATTGTATATCCGTGATGTTACAGCATCTATTGTTCGTCCTGTGAAAGAATTAAAAGCTTTCCAAAAAGTATTCCTCAAAGCTGGTGAGTCAAAAGAAATCAGTTTTGTGCTTACTGGTAAAGACCTTTCTTTCTATGATGGAGAAGGCAATGCTCGTTTAGAAAATGGCGCCTTTAAAGTAATGGTAGGTGGAGATTCTAAAAATGTGTTGGAGAAAGCATTTGAGTTGCAATAAACTAAACTGATACTATAAGAAAAAGGACCCCGTTTTTTAATCGGGGTCCTTTTTTAATTTTATCCTATTGCCTGATCTAGGTCTTCTATTAAATCTTCTACGTCTTCAATTCCCACACTCAAACGAATCAGAGAATCAGTTAAACCGTTTTTGATACGTTCTTCTCTAGGAATAGAAGCATGGGTCATACTGGCTGGGTGATTGATCAAAGATTCTACACCGCCCAAACTTTCTGCCAAGGAAAATACTTTGGTAGAGCTTAGAACGCGCTTTGCGTTTTCAACGCTATCGTCTTTAAGTGTAAAGCTCATCATGCCACCAAAACCACGCATCTGAGCTTTGGCAATAGCATAATTATGATGGTCTTCAAAACCGCACCAATACACCCTTTCTACTTTGGGGTGGTTGCGTAAATGACGTGCAATCTTTTCTCCATTTTCACAATGACGTTGCATTCGAACATGCAAGGTTTTAATACCGCGCAACACCAAGAAACAATCCATTGGGCCAGGAACAGCACCGCAGGATTTTTGGATAAAGTATAATTGCTCTCTCAGGTCAGCGTCATTCATCATCAAGCAACCTTGAATTAAATCACTATGACCACCCAAGTACTTGGTGGCGGAATGCATGACAATATCAGCACCTAGTGTTAAAGGGTTTTGTAAATAAGGAGAAGCAAATGTATTGTCTACACAAAGCAACGCACCTGCTGATTTTGCAATAGCGGATACTGCAGCAATATCTGTAATATTCATGAGAGGATTGGTGGGAGTCTCAATCCAAATAAGTTTGGTAGCCGAGCTAATGGCTTTGCTAATATTAGCAACATCAGTAGTGTCTACATAAATAAACTTGATACCAAATTTGGCAAAAATCTTGGTAAACAATCTATAAGTACCACCATACATATCATTAGCAGCAATTACTTCATCGCCTGGCGCCAAGAGTTTGATAACCGCATCAGTAGCAGCAACCCCACTGCTAAATGCCAAACCAAATTTTCCTTCTTCCAATTGCGCATAAGCTTCTTCCAAAGCTTTACGGGTTGGATTCTGACTGCGCGCATATTCAAAACCTTTGTTTACACCAGGAGCTTCTTGCACATAAGTAGAAGTCTGATAGATTGGTGTCATAATAGCACCAGTAGAAGGATCAGGCTCAGCACCTGCATGAATATATTTGGTTCCCAATCTTACACCGGGTGTTTGTTTGTTTTGGCTCATAATTATTTTTTAGTAGTAGTTTCTGGGGCAAGGCTAATAGGTAAAACGGTTTTGATTTCATCCCAAACAATTACCATATTGGCGCCATTTTTAATGTCATCAAAATAAATGGTAAAAGCTTCTACGTTCTCAGTATTTTTTTCAATGTCAACATCGGTACGTAGCAAATCTTTTTTTCCATCATAGGTATAATTACCCCAGCAAAAATTATCCTTGTTCAAGATTAGGGTCCACTTTTTTTCAGTTGGAAGACAATAAAAAGTATACCTGCCTTTGTTAATTATTTTACCAGCAATTTTGACGTTTTTGAAAAATTCAATTTCTGTAGCCTCATTTGCCCCTAATCTCCAGAGTTCATTGTATTTGATAATACCTCCAAAAATGGTTCTCCCACCTTTTAAAGGTCTACCATAAATTACCCTAGCAATGGGCTGATCCTTTGCCATTCCCTTCATCTTCAAAATGGGGTAATTAGATGGCCAATAACTCATGTCCATGGGTGATTTGTCTAATTCAGTGGGTTTGGGTTGAGCCCAAATACTAGAGGCAATAGCCATACAACAGCATAACAGGATTGTTTTCATATAAAAAGTACTTGTAGGATTGAAGAACAATAACAAAGATAAGGGGCTAAAGGTTCTACAAATCTTGCCAATAGCTTTCTGCCATATTTTTAACAGCTGGGAAAAATTCCAGATAACATTCTTCTAATAAAGGTAGGTTGGCTTCAAATAATTGAAAAGCTTCAGATGCATCTGTTAGATAAGTAGCTCTTCTAACCAAGCCCCCAAAGCTTTTTTCTATACCCCAAGTATAGCGATAGTTGTATAACCAGTCCTGGGTTTGCATATAGGGAAGCATACGTGCAAATTTCTCAGGCAAAAAGGAATGTTGATCAATTAAAGAAGCATAAACACTGGCAGAAAAATCTTGCCAACCAGCTTCATTCATGATAGCGTTATCCAATGCCAGAAAATGGTCATAGACTACGTCCATAAAAGCACCTGCATATAGACCTACAGCAGGTTTAAAAATAGCTTTACCCTTAGCGGTAGCTGCATGGCTATCTGTAAAAGCATCAATGGCCCTGTGTAAGCGAATCCCCTCTTGTATGCCCTGGGGATAATCATACTGTTTTTTCCCCTTTACATAATCACTGATCATATTGCCCACCAGGAGTTGGGGTTGGCCAAAAGATAAGTAAGCATGTGCCAGTAGATTCATGCTGCAATAATAACCGAAACCTAGGTTTATTTATGAGTTGTTTTCAAAATCCAAGCGCCTACCAAATTGGCGGCATCTGGAGAAAAGGTTTCATCAATGGTATCGTAGGTCTGTACTTTGGTCTTAGCGGTTTGGAATAAATGGTTTAAGTTAGGAAGCGCATGCACTTCATATTTTTTGTTCCTTCCCTTTTTTAATGCAGCTTCAATAGCTGATAGGTTTTCATCTGAAGTCACTTGAATATCAAAAGTTCCATTCAAAGCTAGTACCGGAATTTTCAGTTTTTCTAAGTTGGTGCTTGGTTGATAATTTAAGAAATAATTCAGCCATTCAAGTCCTCCTTGGAATTGTTTGGCCATTGCCAACATGCCTGCCTGCGGCGATATAAAAAATAATTTTTTCTCCAAATCATCTGAAACCGATCTTTTCCAATTTGCATAAGCCAATTTCATTTCTGATTCCACCTTAGCAAAATCATTATATTTTGCAAATGGAGCATTCATATTTATTATCAAACTATCTGCTAATTCCTTGTCAGATGCTGAAAGGTTTACAGATTCAAAACTCCGTTTCATCTGAAAATTCCAGATTTCCAGACCCTTTTGCCCAGGACCTGCTAATAAGACAATAAATGCCACTTGTTTGTTATTTACTGCTACCATGGGTGCAATCATGCCACCCTCACTATGTCCAATTAAACCTATTTTTTTCTTGTCTACATCAGGTCTGCTCAGCAAATATTGAATGCTATTCTTAACGTCTCCCGCAAAGTCTACAGAAGTCAATTTAGCTGGATTGGGTCCTAGACTTGATTTTCCTGCACCTCTATCATCTACACGTAATACAGCAATACCTTGCTTGGTTAACAAATCGGCTAGCACGGCGTAGCTTTTATGACCAAACATGGTACCATCTCTGTCTTGGGTGCCACTTCCAGAAATAATAATCACGGTTGGGAAATTACTTCCTTGAGCCGGTTTGGTAAATGTGGCGCCATATTGCAAACTGCTATCAGCATTTTTGTAAATGACTTCTTCTGCTATATACCCAAAAGGTGCTTTTGGTGTTTGGGGTCTAACAGGAGCTGATGGGGGCTTGGGAATGTCTTTTTCTTCAACCCGTTTCATATTTAAAGGGGTTTTAAAATTCCCCTGTTTAAAATTTCCAAAAATGCTATCCTTGCCATTCCAGCTACCGCGATAGCCCGCATTCATGATTTTAATCTCAGCTAAAATGCTGTCTCCCACCAATTCCGTTTTACTACCCTGTAATCCAAAACTATTTTGATCTGGACTATCAAAACTAGAACGGTATTCGTTATCTGTTTTATTTATGTGCATGACAAAGCGAATTTGCCTGCCAGGCACACCAAGAAAGCCCTGCCAAACACCAACAATGCTTTGTGCTTGAGATGCTTGTACCGCAAGCAACATGCAAATGAGATAGGAGATTTTTTTCATGGTATTAGGATTGGTGTTTTTTGAAATAACGATAAGAAAAAATGAATGGTACAATAGAAATAATAACAGTTATTAGCGTAAACAAGATCCATCCAATTTTAACGGGTGCCAATAAGGATATGATCATGCAAGTAAAACCACCAATTACCCAAAGTTTACCGGCTAGCAAATGGGTGGCTCTCCAATTATCTGGGTCTTCCAGTGCCCAAGGTGTTCTAAAACCGGCAAAATAATTGGGCTTAATGGTATGCATATAGTTTCCCATAAAAGCAAAAAGGCTCCCTACTAAAGGCAAAATATATTTAGTCCCGTTGAAGCTGGTATTAACTGCGGATTGAAGAATAATCATGTTTAAAATACCCATGAATACCACCAAAATAAGACCTATTTTATTCATGAAAACAGGCGATTGGCCAGCCGATTTTTTAGGATCTATCTGTGGTAAGTATTTTAATAGAAAATAACTAATTAAGCCAACAAGGTCTAAGAGAATGGTGGTGAAAATGAGGGTTGATTTATCTCCAAAACCATCGGCCTTGCCCTCTAAATTAAAATGGGTTGGAACAATGTCTGGTAAATAGGAATATACTGAAGCCAGATATACCAAGGGCATACCCAATGCGGCAGTGATGATAATAATATTAAGTGATTGATTGTTTTTCATGCTATTTCTTTTTTGTTTTGGTAAACTGAACTACCCATTTGAGTACCTCATCCATCACGGTAGTATTGAGAGAGTAATTGATAAACTGTCCTTCTTTTACGGCCACCACCAGCTCTGCCTGTTTTAATAAATCAAGGTGATGCGAGATGCTGGGTTTTGACATTTGGAACCTATCTGCAATCTCCCCAGCATTCAGGTCTCCTTCTTTGAGCATTTCTAGGATGGCTCTTCTGGTAGGATCGTTTAATGCTTTGAATAAATGGTTCACTAGTTAATTATATATTTAGACAAATGTCTAAATAATAGTTGATTTACCAAATTTATTTCTTTTAAGGTGTTTGGTTTTGCTAAATGCTGCATTTGGAAATTGATCAAAATGCCAATGTTAACCGATGTTAAAACCGCTTTTAATTTTTAACCCAATGGTAACCGGGTTTTAAGATTTTTTTGTGAATTCCAGCGCAACCATTGTAAACAAAGGGTTTCAGCAATTTATTAACCCTGCTTAACACTGTTTTTAACACCGTTCATCCTAAAACAGAACACCACTCAAAAACCTCATCACAATCCACCAAACAAAATCAAATCCATTTCTATGTTTGTCTTGTCAAAACAGACAACCAAATCCAAAATCAAATCCTAAAAACCAAACAAATGAAAAAAATTATCATCGCCGCTTTTTTTGCAGCTAGTTTCATCACCACCGCATTTGCCGCAGACGCCAGCAAAGTGAGTTTAAAAGTAATGGACAATTTTAAAAAGCAATTCCGCAATGCCGCTCAAATAGAATGGACCATTAAAGAACAATTTACCAAAGCCGATTTTACGGTAAACGGAATATCCGTAGAAGCATTTTTTGACAAAGAGGGAGAATTAATCGGTACAAGCCGTCACGCTGAGTTCAATCAATTACCACTAAGTGCCATAGAAAAAATTCATCAAGATTATGCTAATTATCAGGTTAGCTCTACTATAGAGTTTGATCAAAAAGGAGACCGTAATTTTTATGTGTCTTTAGAAAAAGGGAATAAAAAACAAATTCTGGTAGTCTCTCTTTATGGAGATGTAAGCAAATTTGAAGGTTTGGGTAAATAGACCAAACAACCTATTGAACCAGCCTCACGAAAGTGGGGCTTTTTTATTTTAGGTAATCCCCCATGGTATTAAAACTGTAACCTGCTGTATTTAGGTCTTTGATTAAACGGTTGAGTTTGTCTAATAACTTGGGGCCGCAATCTGTTCTGGTATAAGCGGGTAGGCCATATGCTTCAATAGAAACAAATTCCCAAGGATGAAAATAAAGACAGACATAACCATCTTTCTCCAATGTGTTTTTGGTCCAAGAAAGAAATAAGGAATAAGGGAAATTTTTAAAACTCAACCAAAATAACGGTATCCGCATGGGCGATACAGAAGCTGGCATTCGGGTCATTCCTTGATCTTGATACACTGTTCTGGGCAAGTGTAGGTTATTATATCGGCCAGGTATCCAAGTTGGGTTGATGGAAGAATCATAACTAAAACCCGCTTTGATCACTTCTGTCATTTCCACTTTGCGCATCCTTGGCATTCTTAGTCCTCGAATCTCCTGCCCACTAATATTAGCCAATACTTCTCTGGATTGAGCCAAGTGTTCGTTTTCAAAAGCCGAATGATAAAATGTATGGGATGCAATTTCATGTTTCTTAGCGTGTTCCCGAATTGCTTCAGGAAAATGCTGGGCAAAATTGGCAGTTGTAAAAAGTGTAGTAGGAATAGCATGGTCATCTATCATGGGCATAAGTAGGTCTAAACCCGCTTTGCCTACTTGCATCTGCTCAGCTACTGAAATGGGAAAATCATATTCCAAAGGCATGTCAAATTCCTCAACATCAAAACTCAAGAGTACTTGGGGTTTCATACTATATTGGTTTCCTTGACAATATAATGTGGGCGTTGTTTACTCTGAAGAAATAGCTTGCCTAAGTACATTCCTATGATGCCTAAAATCATCAATTGTAATCCCCCAAAAAAGGCTATAGTAGCAATGACGGATGCCCATCCAGCAATGGCGTGGCCAAAATAATAGCTATAGATAATATAGGGTGCAAATAGTAAGGAAATTAATGAGAAACTCAAGCCCAAATAAGTAGCAATATATAATGGTTTGGTACTAAAAGAAGTGATGCCTTGCAAGGCAAAACGAATCATTTTTTTCAAAGTATATTTTGACTTTCCTTTTAGTCTTTCCGCTGGTTCATATTCAATACCAGATTGCTGAAACCCCATCCACTTAACCAAGCCACGCAAAAACAAATCGGTTTCTTTGAACTCTTTGAAAACGTCTACTACGCGTCTATCCATCAATCTAAAATCAGCCGTTCCTTGCTCCAATTCAATGTCTGAAAGATTATTGATGAGATTATAAAACATATTGGATGTTTTACGTTTCATCATGGGCATGTCTTGGTGGTCTTTGCGAATGGTATAAACAACATCATTTCCAGCTTCCCATTGTTCTAATAGCACTGGAATCAAAGCAGGTGGATGTTGCATGTCTCCATCCATCATGATTATTGCATCGCCCTCGGCCATATCTAGTCCAGCTTTTAGGGCATTTTGGTGTCCAAAATTTCTAGACAATCCAATATAGCGAATATGGGAATTGGTTTGGGAAATGGCTTTTAAAAGGGCCAATGTGCCATCACTACTTCCATCGTCTACAAAAATGATTTGGTATTGATAACCCAAGGGTGCTAACACTATTTCCAATGCATCTACCAGTATGGGAATATTACCTTCCTCATTACAAGCTGGGATTACTATGGAGATTTTCTTAGTCATGTAGGGTTTTTTGGTCAAAATCCTTGAACAATAGCTGGAAAATTAGCACAGACCAAGCAATAAAACAAGGAAGGGCTTTTAGACTGTATTTGACAATATATTCCGTTCTGATAAATCTAGGTACTAAATCAGTTGGCGAAAGAATGGTTAGTAAAAAGGTCAATATCAAAATGGCCATGATCCATTTTGGTCTTGGTATGGATTGAATGGCATACCAAATGGCTAAACCCGTTACTGCAATTACATAAGTAGGTGATTCTGCACCAGAACTAAAAATGACAACGCCAATCAGTGCTAGCGCCAAATAGCTCAGTTGGAATCCTATATGTTTGAATTGTTTGATTCTTAAAAAAGGTAAGAGATAGCAAACCGCAGCAGGAACAGTAAACCAAAAATTGGGTATACTTCCAATTCGGGTAATCCTTCTAGCCATACCCATCACAGAAATATCTTGCATACCCAAAACATCAATCACAATATTGGTAGCATTTTTATCAACCAAAGAATGATACCAGTCTTGGTAAGATTGAATGATAAATGCGGGAGAAGAAATAAGCATTGGCGCACAAAACAGAATCAACAACCAAGCAAATCCACTCAAAACAAATTTGATTTTGTTGTCTGAAAAGAAAAAGAAAGCCACGCCAACAATGCTATAGATTTTGATATAAAAACCTGCTACAATAAAGAAAGTAGCCCAGATGTCCTGTTTCCGTTGGGTATTTACATAACTCAATACCATCCAACCTGTGAGCATGGGATTGAATTGAACACTATGAATGGCCGTCATCATTTCAATGGCCCCAATGAGTAAGACAATGGATTGTTCCTTTTGAGAAAGTGGAAGTTGTTTAATGGCATAAAACAGTACGGCTGCATTGGCAAGACACCATAAAAAACAACCCAATAATGTGGGTAATAGTGCAAAGGGAGCAATCAATAAAGCAAACAGTGGCCCATAGTGATTGGCGTCAAAATACTCAGCAGGATAAAGGCTAAATAGATTTTGTTTTTGAAGGGTATGCCAGAATACTTGCTTGTAAATCAAGTAATTATTAATGTCTTCTAGTCCTCGGCTCATTTCTAGGGATGCCGCAACCAGGGCCAAGGCAAACCAAAGGAAAGCTGGTACAGGAATGGCCCATTTGCCAATTTTGATATGTTTGAATAAAAACTCCATCTGGGGGGCGTATTGAGCCGTCAACAAAAATATCGGAAGTTATTGTTTAATGCCTTTTTAATAAATTAATATTTGGCTGTTCTTGTAGATTCTTGAAAACCGCCTTAAAAAATTTACTTTTGCCCCCTTAATTGATTTTTCAAACTAAAAGTCTACAAAATGAGCAAAGGACCCGTATCCCAATTCATACAACACCATTATCGTCATTTTAATGCTGCAGCTCTAATAGATGCTGCAAAAGGTTATGAAACCCATTTGTTAGAGGGTGGCAAAATGCTAGTAAGCTTGGCAGGTGCCATGAGTACCGCAGAGTTGGGCATCAGTTTGGCCGAAATGATTAGGCAAGACAAAATTGCCATTATTAGCTGTACTGGCGCCAATTTGGAAGAAGACGTCATGAACCTTGTTGCGCATAGTCATTACAAACGCGTTCCTAATTACCGTGACTTGACTCCCCAAGATGAGTGGGATTTGTTGGAGAACCATTATAACCGTGTTACCGATACTTGTATTCCAGAAGAAGAAGCATTCCGTAGACTACAAAAACACCTGGTAAAACAATGGAAAGACGCAGAAGCAAATGGCGAGCGCTATTTTCCTCATGAGTTCTTGTACAAAACCGTTTTGTCTGGTGAACTAGAACAATACTATGAGATTGATCCAAAGAATAGCTGGATCATTGCTGCAGCTCAGAAAAACATTCCAATTGTGGTTCCAGGTTGGGAAGACAGTACTACCGGAAACATTTTTGCTAGCTATGTAATCAAGAATGAATTAAAAGCTTCAACTGTTAAAAGTGGAATTGAATACATGGTTTGGTTAACAGAATGGTATAGGGCCAATAGTGGTGGTAAAGGCGTTGGATTCTTCCAAGTAGGTGGTGGTATTGCTGGAGACTTTCCAATTTGTGTAGTACCCATGATGTACCAAGATTTAGAATGGCACGATGTTCCTTTCTGGAGCTATTTCTGCCAGATCAGTGATTCTACTACTTCTTACGGATCTTACTCTGGTGCGGTTCCCAATGAAAAAATTACTTGGGGTAAACTAGACATTCACACGCCTAAATATATTGTTGAAAGTGATGCAACCATTGTTGTTCCCTTAATTTTCGCCTACCTCCTTGGTTGGTAAAATTTAGTGAAAAGTGAAGAGATAAGAGTGAAGAATGGACGGTGATCTAAGTATGCGATTTTCTTAGGCTGCGCCTAAGTTTTAGAAAATGAAAAACTTGACATAAAGAAAAACCCTAGGCATGCCTAGGGTTTCTTTATTTAATATAATAAAATCACTCTTCACTCTTCACTCTTCACTTTCTTCCTATCTGCCTGGCATATTCAATTTCAAATCACGCTTCAACATATTGTCTCTGTTGGCAATTTCCCATGAAGTATGGAAGATCATCAAAACGCGTTTTTGCATTAAGTCAAAATTGATTTTCTCAATAGTATCAGTTGGTTGGTGATAATCAGCCAACAACATACCATCATAGAAGAACAAAATTGGAATGCCTTTTTTGGCAAAATTGTAGTGGTCGCTTCTGTAATAGATAAAGTTCTTGTCAGCAGGATCGTCATACTTATAGTCTAAGGTAATCTTAGAGCTATTGGCATTGGCTGCTTCATTAATAATAGGTAGATCAGTACTCAATTTATCATGACCAATTACATATACATAGTTCAATGAATCAGCTGTTTTACGCTCAGTATCTACACGGCCTACCATGTCAATATTCAAGTCAGCTGTAGTTTTTTCAACTGGGTAAATGGGATGCTCAGAATAATATTCAGAACCCCAAAGACCTTTTTCTTCACCACTCACAGTCATAAATACAATGCTTCTTCTTGGACCCTTGCCTTTTTTAGCGGCAGCAGACCAAGCTTCAGCCATTTGCATCACACTCACAGTACCTGAACCATCGTCATCAGCACCATAGTAAATCACGTCTCCGCGTTTGCCCAAATGGTCATAGTGGCCTGTTACAAAAAGGTATTCGTCTTTTTTATCGGTACCTGGTAAAAGCGCTACTACGTTGCTACTTTCTAGGTTCTCCGTTGTTTTAGTAGCAGCAATTTTTAGTTCTGCTACATAATTACCTTTCTTCAAATTTTTAAAATCAGCAACGCTTAAATTGCTGGTCCTTCCTACAAGTGCGGTGGCTACTTCTGTAGAAATAGTAGCCATTAAAAATCCTGCTGCATTATTTTTATTCAGGTACATATTACCCTTTATTGGCGTAGGATTCTTACGTGGAAAGTCAGCAGAAATCACCAACAAACCTGCAGCACCTTTGGCCATAGCTACACGCATTTTACCAAAAGAAGAAGAAGGGCTGCTGTTCATGCCTCTTCCACCTTGTGCGGGAGCACCAGTAGTACTTCCTTCTAAAACCAAAACAATCTTACCCTTTACATCTAAGTTGGTGTAATCATTGATTTTGTTGGCGGAATCAACAATGCCATAACCGGCAAAAATGGTATTGTTATATCCCCAATCGCCAGTGCCAATGGTTTGAAGAGAAAAACTATAATCTTTATCCCACTGAAAATTTCTACCATTCACGCTCAATTTTTTATTGGTCAAAGCGTCTTGGTAAACGGGATACAATTGCTGATAACTGTCTCCATTACCTGGTTTTAGTCCCATTTTTTTGAATTGGGCTTCAATATAAGCAGCTGCTTTTTTCTGACCAGGGGTGGCTGTTTCCCTACCTTCCATTTCAGCGCTAGCAATCACGGTTAATTTTTCTTTTAACCCTTGTTGGGTAATCAATGACCCGTACTTGGTCAGGTCTTCTTTGCTTTGAGCAAAAGCCATACTGCCTATCAGGGGTAGACAGAGGAACAACAATTTTTTCATTTCTCAGTTTTGGTTTAAAATTATTCGCAAGCTATTTTATTTACACGAGTAGCATGTCTGCCCCCTTCAAATTCAGTGCTGATAAAGGTTTCCACCATTTGTTGTGCTACATGAACCGATACAAAACGGGCAGGGATACAAATGATATTGGCATTATTGTGTTGGCGAATCAGCAAAGCCACATCGTTCTGCCAGCAAAGTCCCGCGCGTATCTGTTGGTGTTTGTTGGCGGTAATAGCCACTCCATTAGCACTGCCACAAAGTAGGATACCACAAGCTGCGGATCCTGTTTCTACTGCAGTAGCTACTGCGTGGGCATAGTCTGGATAATCAACTGAATCAGGCGTATAGGTGCCATAATCCTTTACTGCAATTCCTTTTGCTTCTAAGAATCCAATCAGGTTTGCCTTGTATTCCAAACCCGCATGGTCGCTACCAATGGCAATGGGTTTGCTACTGTCAAAAACATAAGACATGTAAAATCAGGTTTAATAGGTGCCGAAGTTAATAGATTGCACTTATCTCACCTCAAAAAAAGTACCAATGGGTAAACCTTATTTGATTAGCTCCATTCTTCCTTTTCCTTGGCTTCTTCTTGCTTGTAAACTCTAGCAGAAACAATAATGCTCAATTCATAAAGTAGGAATAAAGGAATAAATACAATCAATTGACTCATCCAGTCTGGACTTGGTGTTATAAAAGCAGCCACCAAAAGAATGACAACAATGGCGTATTTACGGGTGCTACGCAGATAGGTTGGCGTAATTAAACCAATTTTGGTTAGGACAAAAGCCAGCACTGGCAATTCAAAAGCTAGTCCGCAACCCAAGATAATATTGGTCAAATTGTCTACATAGTCAGCAAATGTAGGTCTGGTAGTTAGCATACCCTTGGTACCCAATTGGAACCCACCTAAGAAATTGAAAGTGAATGGTCCTAGTAAAAAGAAGCCAAAAGCACCACCCAAGAAGAAAAAGAAAGACACCCAGAAAATAATAAAACGCGTATTCTTGGTTTCTGTGTCTTTTAAAGCAGGTTTTACAAAGCGCCAGAATTCCCAGAATATATAAGGAAAGGCAGCAATGACACCACCAACTAAAGCAATAGAGATAGCCCCTAAAAATTGACCGCCAAATGTAGTGGTTTGCATTTCTACTTTAACAGGAGGCATACACAAAGCCTCACCCATATGGGCCCAGTGGCTAAAATTGCATAAAGCCCTATAGCTAATAAAATCAGGGTTTACTGGCCCAAGAATAATATAATCAAAGATCCAGTCTCTATAAATGAAAATGACCGTAGCCATGACCAAAATGGCCAAAACGGAACGGATAATATGAGAACGCAGTTCCTCCAGATGATCTATAAAAGTCATCTCTGCTTTTTGGGAATCGGGATTTCTATTAAATAAAGCCATTGTAATGATAGCGGTTATGGGCGGCAAAGTTAGGGGCAAGTCCTGCTCAATGGGCAGTTATGGCAACAACTTATTTTAAAATCTTCATTTTAACCATTTCTATACGAGTGTCACTCACGGCAACCACGTCAAATTTATAGTGGCCAATAATGATGTTTTCCTTCAATTTTGGAATGGTTTCGTGTTCATTAATAATATAGCCACTCAGGGTTTCAGAGTCTGCAACAGGGAAATCCAACTTGTATTTCTCGTTCAAATAATCCAATTCTAACCTGCCTGAGAACAGGAATTCATCCTCGGTTAATTGCTTTTCTTCAAATTCTTCTACGTCATACTCATCATGAATCTCTCCAAAAATCTCTTCTAAAAGGTCTTCCATAGTCACAATCCCTGCCGTTCCACCAAATTCGTCTACCACCCAAGCAATGCTTCTGCGTTCCTTGGTAAATTTATTCATCAGGTCTGTGGCACTCATACTTTCAGGAACAACCATCATGGGGTGCATGATAGATTGTATGCTGGCGGGTTTTTGAAAAAGGTCTAGCTGGTGTACATAACCCAAAATATTATCAATATTATCATCATAGACCACCAACTTGCTCAGTTGTGTATTGATAAAATGTTTTTTTAATTCCTCAATACTCTCATGTATTTCAATGGCTTCAATCTCTGTTCTGGGAACCAGACACTGCCTAATTTTTACCATTGGAAGACTCAAAGCGTTTTCAAAAAGCTCCGTATTTAATTCAGGATTGTCTTCATCCTGTTCCTTGGTTTGCTGAAAAAAATGCTCCAGATCCACTTTGTTAAAAGCTTCATTCTTGTCATTCATACGCATATTGAAAACATACTTCAGAATCCATTGTGAAATGTTCACCAACAAATTGGCAATGGGCTGGAAGAGGGTATAAAAGAAATGAGCAATAGGCGCAAAGCTGGTCAACAAACTATCGTTACGCGCCTTGAAAATGGCCTTGGGTATGAATTCTCCCAATACCAGTACTACTAGGGTAGATAATAATGTGTTGACAAAAAGTTGGATGCCATCATTTTCAATATGTATGGGGCGCCAAGCAATTTTTTTGAGTAATTCATCAAAAAGCAAACCATAGATAACCAAGAAAATATTCAAACCCACCAGACAGGATCCAATGAATTTAGCAGGGTGTTCCATAAAATTGGCCACCATTAAGGCAGATTTTCTACCCTGCTTCTTTTTTAATTCAATACTTAATCTATTGGCGCTAACAAAGGCAATTTCATAGCCTGCAAAAAAACCAATCATCACAAGCGTGCCAATGATAGAAAGGATGGTATATAGTTCAGACATATAGGAAAAATAGTATAAAATTCTTGAAACGCAAAGCTAGGGTAAAGCCAGCAAACAAGAGTGCCCCAAGGAATTGGGGCACGTGGGTAAACTAACAACATGAGAAACGGTTGGCCTGTCCAACCGGACAGATTTGAATTATTTAAAATCCACCGTACAATTTTGGCATTTTAGATCCAATTTTGCCCCTTTACCATCACCAACAGTGGCGGTAAAATGGCCATCTGAATCCCCGTCACCAGTACTGCGGGCAATGGAGCGGTTAATGGATCTTAGGTTATCCGCTAAGCCATCTTCTTTGGCATTACCAGTTTTTGCAAGTGGTTCTTTTTCAACAAGAACAGGTTTTTTCTCAAAACCAGCGTAAACGGTGCTATAAGCACCTAGATAGGTCACAGAATAGTTCTTTACTTCTCGCATTGGCAGACGAATATCTGCGTATTTATTATTGATTTTAATGCTTTCAAGCGATGCTGTAATATTCCGCACTTTTATATCCGCATTGGTACCATCTAAATCAAAGGAAGTAAGGAGTTTGGTAATGCGTAGGTTACCATAGTTTTTGCGTCCTTGTAAACTACCTACTTCTTCTATTTCATACTCATCATTGGTACTTCTAAGGGTGATTTTTTTAACCAGACCAGCTTCAACAGTAGCATACTTAGTATCTAAATCTAATTCATTGGCGTCTTTCATAATGAGGCGGCCATTGATCAATTCTACTTCACCATATTTAATATTGCCAGTACTGATATTGGCATATTTAGAGCGAAGGGTTAGATTGGCTACGTCTTGCATTTCTAATCCGCCATTGGTAATATCTACATTCAATTTATTTAAGTTGCCAGAGATTAAGACTTCTGCATATTTGGTTTCTAGGTCTACTTTGTTATCCTTGGGAACATAAATAGTTACCTGTCTTTTTAGTTTAGATTGACTACCAATATTTTTACCATCTGCATTGAATACCGCCGTATTATTACCACTGCTCCAAGCAAAGGAACCGCCAGCAATGCTATAAGAGCCACTCCCAACAGTGCCAGATTTAATTTTAATAGAACTAGCAGCTGCACGTAATGTAATATTCAATTTCTCAAACCATTCTTCATCAGATACTTTTGTGCCCTCACCTTCATAATAAATGGTAGTGACAATTTTAACTTTGGGTTGGTCCCAAGATTTAATTTCAATATTTCTGTTATTATTTTCAATATAGATATCCTGGGCTTTAGAAGCGGCCACTTCTGTGCTAATTTCTTTTGACTTTAAGTCTTTTGGGTCTATTTGTTTTTCAGCACCCGGATAGTAAAACCCTTCTACAGGTTTTAATGTAGTTCCAAGGGCATTGAGTTGTCCACGAGATGCTTCAAGTTGATCGCGAGATGCTTCAAGCTGTTGTCTTTTCTGTATCATGCTTTGTTCCGCTATGACCTTGTTCTGTTCAATAGTGGCTGTTGCAGGTTTTGGTGAAGTAACTTTTACATCTTGTTGTGCAAAAGCAGAGAAGCTAGTGACTAAAAAAATGCTAGTGAGTAATTTGCTGATAATTGGTTTCATTATGCTGTTTTTATAGATTCAAGAAATAGGTTTTTGCAGTGTCAACTGATTCGCGGTTTTGTTTGTAGCGCGTATTTAGTTTCTGCATTTCATTTTGCAATTGTTTGAGCATGGTGAGTTTTTGTTGGTATACATTGATCAGTTGATCCAACAATTCATCAGTCATGCCATTTTTGCTTATGAACACCTTGATTTGTTTTTCGTCTTTTTCCATCTGTTGCATTTGCAACTTAAAGTCCTTAAAATAACTAGGCGATTCTGCATACAGAGGGGTAGTGCTAATCCTAGCTTTTTGTAGATTAATCACTTGGGTAAAACTGGATTCCAAGGATGCCATTTTTACTAAGTCATTATTAGAAAGTTCGCTAACGGTATGAATGGTGGTAATAGGTGTTGCCGCAGGGAATCCCCTTTGCATGTTCTTGGCCTTAGCTGCAGGTTTGGTAAGGGCTGCAGTAATGGTTCTTTCAATGGTATCCACCAAACTTGGTGTAACAGTGGGTAGAACAGGCTGCTTCATTTCTTTAACTAATTCTTGTGTTGACTTGGTTGGTTGGTTCCAATACCAGATAGCTGAACCCGTCATCAATAATAAGATAGCTGCTGCCGCCCACCTATATCCAATACGAAACACAGGTGTTGCTGTGGGTTCCAAAGACTCGCTAATGCCGGTCCAAATTGTTGGACTAGGAGCATCATCACCTAATTGGTCCCGATGGTTTTGAAGATATTTTTTTAGTTCATCCATGTATTTGAATTGCGGTACTAATGCGTGTTCTTAATAATTGTTTTGCCCTATGATACTGACTCTTACTGGTTGATTCTGAAATACCCAATTGCTCTGCTATGGCTTTATGACTCAGATCTTCAATTGCATAGAGGTTAAAAATTTCTCTACATCCATCTGGTAAGGCCTTAATCTGTTGATGCAGTTGGTCTAAACTCACCGTTTTCCACCAAGTAATTCCTTCCTCGTCTGCCCTTTCCTCTAAATGCTCTTCCCATGGTTCCAGCCTGATTTGTTTTTTGCTATGCCGGATACATTCATTCACTACAATTCTGCGCAACCATCCTCCAAATTGCAAGGGCTCTTTTAATTGATCCAATTTTTTAAAAGCTTGGATAAAAGCGTCTTGCAAGAGGTCTTCTGCTTGTTCCCTATTCCCTGTCATCCTAATGCAAATCTGAAACATGGCTTTGCTATACAATTCATACAACTGACCCTGCGCCAAAGCATTTCCTTTCATGGCGTTTTGCACCAGTGCAGCAGGTATGTTGTTAGTTGCTTCCAAATCTTGTACAGTTATAAGAGTGCCTAAGTGGAAAAAGGTTGGAAATATTCCTAAAAAAAATCTTTGCTGACCAAATTGCCAGTTCTTATTTGACGGTGCTACTATCCGGAACTACAAAAAAACTTCCGGGTTGAATATGGTTAATATGCACGTCTGCCAAGTTCTGGTCTGAATTAAAACCAATCCCAAATAGCCGCTGGCGCGATGGGTTGGATTGGCTAATAAATACTTCTTTTTCCGTTGAAAAACGCTGTGTGCTTTGATCCCAGATGAGTTCTTTGCAGATGAGGGTATCTCCCTTTACGTTAAAAACAATCACGCTATCGCGTAAGAAAATTTTACTATCTCTTTCTATATAACTACCATATCGTGCAAACAATTTACTTTGCAATTTTAGGCTATCTGTAAAAAAATCAACCCTTAATGTTTTGGGATATTCTACTTTTCTGCCATTCTCATCCATACTCAACAACATCAGTGGTGCCGTTAATTTAGCTCTGGTCTTGCCGTCTTGACTCATATAACTCAAGACATTGTTTGCCTCGTCTACCCCCTTTACTTTTACGCCTAAATTCTTAACAACATTAATGTCATTCTCACAACCCGTACACACAAAAAAGCAGCCAATAACCATGGCTGCTAGCTTGTATAAATTATGTGAAATTTGATTAGTCATATTTACGTGGGATAAACCAGATATCGCTCAAGCTAAGTCCAAAAGACAAACGGAAAAAGTTTTCTGTAATATTATTGACAGAAGTTCCGCGTTTGCCAAATTGCAAAGAGGTATTGATAATAGTAAACTGGTTGCTGTAGGTATTCCATTTTCTAACGGGGATGCCCAAACCAAAAGAACCTCCAGTGGTTTTTAAACCCATTCCATCAGGGTTTACACCTTCTAATCCCGTAAAGAATCCAAAACGATAATTAACAGTTCCCCAATAGGATCTTCCACTGACAGGGTCAGGAGAAATTTGGGCGCCTACTTTAAACATCCAGCTATCAGAAAGCGGATCGGCCCCGCCAAAATAGCGGTATTGGCTCCATTGAGTGGCAGTATATTCTGCCCCAATGCTCCAGATATCAAACAATCCCCTTGGGGCTAAAACTGTTTTTCTAAAGGTGATTCCAGCAGCATAAGTAGAAGGCATAGTAATAGTACCTTTCTCATTGGCTACGTTGTAAATGGTATCAATTCCTACAAATTCTCCTATTGAATTGTAAGCAACTGTGGCTCTAGTAAGATCTTGTTTGGCTTTCATGTCATTGCCCAAAGTTCCACTTACACCTAACCTAACCAAATAAGTTTCGGTTGTCTTAATTCTTGGGATATTCACTTTTTTAATAGCAAATTCCCATTGACTACCCAAAGAGAGAAATAAACTACTAAATGTGCTAGTAGAAGTTGATCTAGATTGCTTGTAACTAACGCTATCATTTACAAAACTTACAAAAGTGGCAATTTCTTTTCTGCCAAAATTCATACCGGTATTTAAACCTATACTAAAGCCTTTCCATTTTTTTCCAATCCCAATAAAGGCTTGATTTAAACCACCAGAGCCACTATAGGTCCTTTGAATACTGTCTCCTGCTGCTCTTCCCGCATCATTAATGGAATAGTTAATCCTACTTAGTGGTCTTAAGCCAAATGCCATACCAATGCCTCTTTTCTTATTTAGGGGCATACCCAAAGCAAAATAGGAGGGTATTAAGTAGTTAGAACCAAATTTGCCTGAAGGATTGTTGCTTCTAAGGGTTCTAGAGTCATAGGTTAAGCCAATATCGTAAGAAATCAAATAAAGATTGCTAAAAGCTGCTGGATTAGCAAAATTGATGGTCTGACCGTTGTTATTAGCGGTTCCATCGGCATAAGCCGCACCCAAACCACCCATTCCGCGGCTGTTGATATGTTGTCCTTGAAAAAAATCACCCATTCCATAACGGGAATAGGGCGAGTTCTCCTGGGCATGCACAGACAGCATAGAGAAAACGGCAGTTGTTGCCGCAAAAAACCTAAACATTGTTAAACTCACTGATCGCATACAGGCCTTTATAAATTAGGTAAGGGTCGGCAAATATCTTGTTTTTTAAGTGTGGTACAAAAAAAGCCATATCCCCCCCGGTTAATTGCACGTTAAAGTTGTTGAATTTCAATGCATAAGCGTCAATAATTCCGTCAATTTCTTTAGCAATTCCCAGAATAACACCGCTTAAAAGGTTGGTTTTGGTGTCATAACCAATTAATGGAAAGTTGTTTTCGGCCTCTACCAAGGGCAATAGTGCCGTGTATTCATGCATGGAACGGAAGCGCATTTGCATGCCTGGAGAAATGCTCCCGCCCAAGAATTCATGTTGCGGATTTACGTAATTATACGTGATGCAGGTGCCCAATCCAATGACCAAATTGTGCTGTTTGGGGAATAAATCTACGGCAGCAGCCACGGCCGCCAGTCTATCAGCCCCAATGGTTTCTGGTTTGCCCACCGGAGTACTAAAGGGAATCTTGCTGGTATGGCCCAGTTTGTGAAATTGGGTAGAAGCAGCCAAAACGGTTTCTACTTCCGGATCATGGTTAATCACGGAAGCCAGAATAGACTTGTCGGGTTGAAAGCTATTGATCAGGGTTTGAACCGTATCTGGATGGCCATTTTCAAGCACTACCATTTCTAGCATTTCCCGGCCTTGAAAAAGGGCGCATTTTAGTCTGGTATTGCCAAAATCAAAACAACAGGTTTTTTGCATGGTACTGGTATGTGTGGGAATAGTAGGCAAGATGCAAAAGATTTCGGTTCTTTGGCGGAATTATTGATAGGAATATGAAAATTTCAGGTTTTACCATCATTCGCAACGCGGTTATGAACGATTATCCCGTGTTGGAAGCCATCAAATCCATTTTACCCGTGGTAGATGAAATGGTGGTATTGGTAGGCGATTCAACCGATGAAACCCTAGCCCTAATTAAATCAATTGGAGACCCCAAGATTAAAATTCATCATTCCATTTGGGATACCAGTCTCAGAAGTGGAGGAGCTGTTCTGGCGGTAGAGACCAATAAAGCCTTTCAATTAATTGACCCTAGTGCTGATTGGGCCTTCTATATTCAAGGAGATGAAGCCGTGCACGAGCAATACCATGCGGCCATTCGAGAAGCCTGCGTTCAATACAAAGATGACCCCAAAGTAGAGGGACTCCTGTTCAAATACCTGCATTTTTATGGTACCTACGATTATGTGGGCGATAGTAGAAAATGGTACCACCGTGAAGTGCGTGTAATCAAAAACAACAAATCCATTCACGCTTATAAAGATGCACAGGGTTTTCGCGTGGGAACTGCTGACAGAAAGATTGCAGTCAAATCCATTGAAGCCTATATCTATCACTATGGATGGGTGAAATCTTTGGAGCAAATGATCCAAAAACAAAAATATGTTTCTCAGTTTTGGGTGGGGGAAGAACAGATGAAGCGGGTAATGGAAGCAGAGAACTTTTTTGATTTTTCAGACTTTGATTCCTTGGTAAAATTCACTGGTACGCACCCATCTGTGATGAAGGAAAGAATTGCCAGTAAGAACCTTCAAGTAGACTTAGATATTCAACAGAAAAAATTCAGTCTGAAGGAAAAATTTCTCTATCATTTTGAAAAAATCACAGGGATTAGACCTTTTGATTTTAAGAATTACAAGGTCATTCGCTAGCGCGATGCTCAATGGCATGTTGCCAAAATAAAGCCAGTGGAAATATGTGCAAGAAAGCGCCGTACTGGTAGTTCAAAGTGGTTTCTATGAAACAACTAATGGTTATGGCGATAGTCCAAATAACCAGACCGGGTTCTCTCAATTTGATACCCTGCCAAATAGGATAGAGTAGCCAACCACAAAACAAGATCATGGTCCACCAACCAGCCCCCAACCACCAGAACAACCACTGGTTAAATGGCCATCCAAATTCCGTGCTTTGTCCCTTAAATAGTTTGGAAAAAGAGGCTGACAAGGTAGCTGGAATGCCTGCCCAGCCTGCATTTGAATGTCCTTCTTGAATGGCTTGCCAAGCTGTCCAATTTATAGCCCTCCTGGTGCCATCGGAATAAGTGGGGTTGTATTGCTCTGGTTGAAATTGTTTCCATTCCCAAATGCTGTAAGCAATTTTTTGTTGCACGGTTGGAAAAAGAAAATAGGCGCTTGTTATTAAAACTAGTGCAATAGCAATCAGGAGTCCTGCTTTATTCTTAGTGATTGCTTGTAGTTTTTTCCATTCCAATAATGGGTAAATCAAAATGGTCAAAATTAGTATGGCCCAACCTGTTCTTACAGACAAGAATACAATAATGATGGCTAAAATAGCGGCTAAAAAAAAGCGAATTTTCTTTTGCAGAATGGGTTGGGTAAAGAGCAATAAAAAACTGGCACAGAGAAAAATAGAAAAGCGAACATGGTCCGTGTCCATAAAGGTGGGCAAACTCTTTCCTTGGCCATAATCTTGTACCGCAGATAGGGAGTGAGTTAAAAAATAACCTATTGGATAGGCTGCTCCAATTAGAGCTGCTAAAAGCCAAATTTTGACCCATTTGTTTTGTCTAATGGAAGTGTGCGTTGTTTGTACCGCCAAGGCCGTTGCTGGATACATGGCCCAAGTAAGGGCTAGGTCTCCATTGGCCTTTGCTAAGGGAGTTTGGTAAGCCCCCAATAACCACAGTGTCATTGGAACAAGGCTCCAAAGCAAGAGGGGATTTTTCCAAGAGAACTGTTTCCAGCCAATGACTAAGGCATAGATACACCAAAGACCTTGGGTTAGAGACATAAGGGCCCTACTCCAAAACATGCCAGAAAGCAGCAAGACGAATAAGAAAATAGGAATTTGTTTTTTTAACATGGTCTGCACTTCAATGCTACTGATTTTTTGGGAGATGGGCTCAGGATCCTATTTCTATTTGTAAAATTTTCTGCTAATTGACTGCACCGTCTTACATTTAGGCCCAGCTAATCAACATGTGGTCTCATCTAGTTAATCATATTACTGCACAAGATGTAAAAAGCTTGGCCCGTGCCATTTCACTCATTGAAAATGAAGTGGATGGCTACCAAGATTTTTTACAAAAACTACCTACTGGTAAAACTCCAGTAACAGGGATTACTGGCCCACCTGGTGCTGGTAAAAGCACTTTAGTTGATGCATTGATTGGGGCATGGGTAGCCGAGGGTAAAAAAGTGGCCGTTCTATGTGTTGACCCATCCTCTCCTTTTCATCTTGGCGCACTTTTGGGAGACCGGATTAGGATGAGTGAATGGTACAATGAACCCCTGGTGTTTATTCGCTCTTTGGCTAGCAGAGGTGCGTTGGGTGGCTTGCATCCACATATTTTAGACATAGTTACTTTGTTACAGGCCGCAGGCTTTGACCAGATCTTGGTGGAAACCGTGGGGGTTGGTCAGAGTGAAATTGATATTACCGGCTTGGCCGATACCACCGTGGTAGTCTTAGTCCCAGAAGCAGGTGATGAAGTACAAACCATGAAAGCCGGACTCATGGAAATTGCAGACATTT
This sequence comes from Chitinophaga pinensis, assembly GCA_943372255.1. Lineage (GTDB taxonomy): Bacteria > Bacteroidota > Bacteroidia > Chitinophagales > Chitinophagaceae > Sediminibacterium > Sediminibacterium pinensis_M. The sequence goes on along the minus strand of CALRXZ020000002.1, from coordinate 34,794 downwards.
TTGTGGTGAATAAAAGTGACCGGCCGGATGCGGGCCGATTTGTCAAAAACCTGATGGCCATTCTTCCGCATCCGGCCTCAGACGGTTATCAAATTCCGGTGTTGCAAACAGTTGCTTCTAAGCAAGAAGGTGTTATTCCATTACTTGAAGCCATTACGCAACACCAACAACGTATGCAAGTTTCAAGTAGAAAAGCATGGCTGCTCACGGAGCGCGCTTTTCAGTTAATTCAACAACAGCGCATGCGTGATATTAATAAAAATGGTTTAAAAGTTAGTATTGAAGCAGCTATGCAATTGCCTGACTTTAACCTATTCCGTTTCATTGCCCAACAATTTTCTAACTAATGCAGCAAGCTCTTTCAAAAATTCTGTTTGACTGTGAGCGCATGAAATATCCTCATACGGGGCTGTATCATTTTTGTTGGGAATTGGGTCAGGAATTAATAACGCAAAGCCAAGGAACAGGAATAGAGATTGATCTGTACGCCAAAAAGAATGTGCAATTACAATTTGCTACAAGACCAAGCTTTTTAGAGCAATCAGCTTTTCACAAATTTTTAATGCCCAATTTGGATCAATGGCAGCTCTGGCATGCTACTCACCAAGCCACCGATTATTATCCAGGGAAAGACGTGATTGCAACATTATTAACCGTTCATGATCTAAATTTTTTACACGAGACTTATAGATCCAAACAAAAGAAAACAAGGGAAAAAGACAAGTTGCAACGCAAGCTAGACAAGGCGGATAGGGTGGTGGCAATTTCTGAATTTGTAGCAAAAGACTTGAAAGAAAATATGCAGTTGGATCCTGCAAAATTGCAAGTAATCTATAATGGTTGCAATATTAAATCAGCAAAAATCTTGGCAGAACCAAGTATCAAACCCAATGCTGAATTTTTGTTTACTATTGGAACTGTGGTACCCAAAAAGAATTTTCAAACCCTACCTGCTTTATTGCAAAATAATGACATGCAATTATTGATTGCGGGTGCCATTCATGACAAGCAATCACAACAACATATTTTAGACCAGGCAATAGCCTTTGGTGTTGCAGACCGTGTGATTTTTACTGGGCCCATTACAGAAGCTGAAAAGTATTGGTATTATCAGCATTGTAAGGCTTTTGTATTTCCATCTCTAATGGAAGGATTTGGTTTGCCCGTAGTAGAAGCCATGGCTTTTGGTAAACCCTTGTTCCTGTCTACCTTAACAAGTTTGCCAGAAATAGGAGGCAATTTGGCCTATTATTTTCAGTCCTTTAATCCTGAGCAAATGCAAATTGATCTTCAAAAGGGCTTGGCAAATTATGATGCCAATCCTTCTATGGTAGCAAAAATCATATTAAGGTCTCAGGATTTTTCTTGGAAATCTAGTGCCAAATCTTATGTAGCAACCTATCAACAAATTTTGAATCAACGCTAATGGAGCAAGACTTCAATAACAGCAATATGCCAGCACCTTCTTCCCATCTACCATTGATTTCGGTAGTGGTTGCCACTTACAATGGTGCTCGCTATATTAGAGAACAATTAGACAGTATTATTCATCAAACCTATCCCAATTTTGAGGTAGTCATTACTGACGATAGGTCTACGGATGAAACCATGTCTATCCTAGAGGAATATGCTGCTCAATACTCCAATATTCGGGTTTATCAAAATGAGACCAATTTAAAATATGTCAAGAATTTTGAAAAAGGAATGGGGCTTGCAAAAGGAGATTTGATTGCACCAAGTGACCAAGACGATGTTTGGGAATTAGACAAATTACAAGTTTTAATGGACCATATTGGGGATCATGCCATTATCTATTGTAATTCTGTATTAATAGATGCAACAGGAAAAGAGATGGGTCAGAAACTCTCTGATATCAAGCGTTTGGACAGTTTTGATTCCTGTTTAAATTATGCTATTGGAAATTCGGCACCGGGTCATGCCATGCTCATAAAAAAGCAAGTTGTTGAGGATTGCGGTAGTTTTCCTACCATGATTCCACATGATTATTGGTTGGGTTTTGTGGCCACATTTAATAGTCAAGTATTTTTTTTAGATAAGGTCATGGTGCGTTATAGACAACACGATGCCAATGTGTTTGGTGCAGCAAAAGCAGCAGATAGAACCGCGCCCAAGGCCAAAAAAATAGCCAAGACGGTTTTACAAGAAAAAGCAAGAGAAAGAATTTATTTACTCTATCAAAAACTGCCTGATGCATTGGTAGCAGAGAAACAAGTGTTTAAGGCATTGTATGAGAGCTACCAAAGTTTTAGCCTCTATAACAATTTCAAAAGAATGTTTACCTTTTTTGGGCATAATGGTCCCATTATGGCTTACAAACGCAGAAATGCCTTTAGAAGGTGGTTATTCTGTTTAAAGATGTTTGTGAAAATTGAGTAAAAATTAACTGTTTAATTCTTTTTCATTCTTCCACCAGCGCCATCCAATATATCCCATAATGGCAAAGGGGGTAAAAGCCAGGTAAACAATGGCAGAATTGAGGGCTTTGGCTGGGCCTTCTCCCAATTGAGATGCGGTTTTGGTGCAAATACTACATTGAGCCATGGCTGTATTGCTCAAGAGCAGACATAGTAAAAAAAAACTCAATAAAAGACTGATTTTGCGTAGCATTTTGTATGAATTACCCTGCAAAGATATAGGTTAAAACAGCATATTTTTTCATTCGGGGGATTAGTGGTTAATTTGCCAGCAACCAAAGCAGCACTATGGCTTCCAGATTTAAACCTTTGATCAAGGCATTCGGCTTAAACGATGGCATTAAATTTTACTTACAGTTTAAGATAGTTCCACACGGTAGTTTTTTTTCTTCCAAGTACGGAGCCCAGTTTTTTTTACGTAAGAATTTTTCTGACAGATATACGTTTAACCAAGTATTTGTAGATGACCAATATAGGTTGTCTTTTCCTTTTGAACCCAAAACCATCATTGATGGAGGGGCCAATATTGGACTTGCTGCTGCTTATTTTGCGCATAAGTATCCACAGGCAAATATTGTTGCAGTTGAACCAAGTACGGGCAATTTTGAAGTGCTACAAAAAAATATTGCAGCATTTTCAAAAGTAAAAGGATTGAATAAGGGCATTTGGAACAAAGATGTGCACTTGCATATCATTAATAAATCAGAGAATGACAATGCTTTTATGGTAGAAGAAACTACAGCAGATGCACTAGACGCCTTGCCTGCCATTTGTATTGAAACCATTATGCGTTCAGAGAATTGGAATACAATTGACATTCTCAAACTTGATATTGAAGGGTCAGAGAAAGAAGTTTTTGAAGCGGGTTACGAATACTGGTTGCCACGTACCAAAGCCATTATCATAGAATTGCATGACCATATGCGAACAGGAGCTTCTAAAGCCTTGTTCAATGCTATTGGCAAGTATGATTTTTCATTCAATATGCAACACGAAAACCTGATTTTCATCAACAGGCAATTATAACATGAATCCGCTTCCCGCCATTCTTTTCTCTGACAATTGGAATGTCTATCAGAAGATCATTGCCAACAATTATATGTTGCACAAAGAGTTCTCTCATTATACAAGAGAAGCTCTGGCAAATGCTGTTCATCCCATCAAATCAGTATTGGACCTAGGTTGTGGTGATGCACAATTGATTGCCAAAGACCTTGCCAGTATTGATATTGATTCCTATACGGGGTATGACTTATCAGAAGCTGCATTGGCTCAAGCAGAACATTTTTTGCAGTACTTACCCACTCAAAAAAATCTAAGTCTAGGTAGAATGGAAAATCTGATTCAAGAATCAACCAATACTTGGGATCTGATTTATAGCAGTTATGCCATTCACCATTTGTCTGATCAGGGCAAGCAGCAAATTATGCAAGACATTTATGACCATCTACATCCGAATGGTCTTTTTCTGATGATAGATGTGATGCGCAAAAAAGATCAGTCTAGGGAAGCTTATATGGATGATTATATTGGAGGAATCAGGCAAAACTGGCCAGGTTTGGAAATCAGAGAACAAGATATGATTGCCAACCATATTCACGAATATGATTTTCCAGCTATAGATCAAGATTTGATTGATTGGGCAACAAACATTGGTTTTAGCGTACAAAAAGCGCCTGTTCAAAATGATAGACACCAAATGCTCATTATGCAAAAAGGATAGAAGCCTATCTTAAGGGGCATCAGTCAATGAATTTCCAATTGGAACAATTAGCCTATTTCAGTAACTTCCTGATTCAAACTTACTGCTGTGAATCAAAGAAGGGATTTTCTACAAAAAATGGGTATGCTTGCTGGTGCATTTTCTGCCAACAGTTTATTCAACCAATTGCATGCAGCCAATTTTGAATCGGCACAAGCTGCAGTGCAACATTTGAGCGCAGATGCGGTTGCAATGGATGAAGATTATTGGTCGGTGATTCAACAAGCCTATACGGTGAATTCCAATTTTATTAATCTGAATAATGGTGGCGTAAGCCCATCGCCCCGCGTAGTACAAGAAGCGTTGGAACGCTATAACCAACTCACCAACCAAGGTCCTTCTTATTATATGTGGCGGATTTTAGACCAAGGTAGAGAGCCTTTGCGCTATAAATTGGCAGAAATGGCTGGATGCAGTACAGAAGAAATTGCCATCAACAGAAATGCCACAGAAGCCCTAAATACCGTCATCTTTGGATTAGACCTTAAAGCTGGTGATGAAGTCATTGGTACCAAGCAGGATTATCCCAATATGATCCAGGCTTGGAAGCAGCGAGAAATGCGCGAAGGAATTGTTTATAAACAATTGAATTTTCAGTTTCCTATTGAAAATGATGCAGAGATTGTAAAGGCTTTTGAAAATGCCATTACACCCAAAACCAAGATCATCCATATTACCCATATTATTAACTGGATTGGACAAATTTTGCCAGCCAGAAAAATTGCCGATATGGCCAAGTCTCATGGCATTGAAGTCATTGTAGACGGGGCGCATAGTTTTGGTTTGTTGGACTATCAAATTCCAGATTTGAATTGTGACTATTTTGGTACTAGCCTTCACAAATTTCTGAGCGCGCCAATTGGGAGTGGTATGCTCTGGATCAGAAAAGAAAAGATTGCAAAAATTTGGCCATTGTTATGTAACGGAGATCCCAAAGGAACAGATATTAGAAAGTTTGAAACCCTTGGTACAAGAAGTTTTCCCATTGAACAGGGTATTGGAGAAGCAGTGAATTTTCAAATGGCAATTGGGGGTAAACGTAAAGAAGATAGAATTAGATATTTGAAAAATTATTGGGCTAAAAAAGTAGCGGAAGTTCCTAAGGTAAAAATTCATACTTCTTTTAAACCCGAATATTCTTGTGCAATTTGTGGTGTGAGTATTGACGGAATGACACCTGGTGAGTTAGATAACGCTTTGTTCAATACTTATAAGATTCACACGGTGGGTATTGTATGGGAGAATATTAGCTGTGTAAGAATCACACCACATGTCTATACCAGAATTCAAGACCTTGATAAATTGGTCAAAGCTATTACTGAGCTGGCTACTAAGAAAAAATAAAGCAGCTTTGCCTTACAACAAAACTGCTTCCTGCACTGGTACGTCCTTTATTAAGACTGCTTAACAGTTGGTTTCTTTGATTTGGTAGCTGTAGCGGGTCTGCTTTTACCAAAAGAACCCTTAAAACGCTTGCCTTTTGCGGTTTTTTTATCGCCTCTTCCCATGATGGTGTTTTTTGAGTGAAACATTAGGTGAGGTGCAAAAATAGAAAAACCCCCGCATATAGCGAGGGTTTTCTGTAAGCTAGATGCAAATTATACTTTTGAAGCCAATTCTTTACCTGCTTTGAAGCGAGCAACTTTTTTAGCTTTGATTTTAATGGTAGCACCAGTTTGTGGGTTGCGGCCAGTTCTAGCTGCACGCTTAGATACAGAGAAAGTACCAAATCCAACTAAGGTAACTTTATCGCCTTTCTTTAAAGTTTTTGTTACGGTGTCAACAAAAGAATCCAAAGCGGCATTCGCTTGGGTCTTGGTGATGCTTGCGTCTTCGGCAATCTGTGCAATCAATTCTGCTTTGTTCATAGATGTTATTTTAAGTTGTGTTTGAAACAGGACAAATTTATTTCCTTTTCAGTTCTAGCAAAATTTTTTTTCTGTACGTTTTTTCTGTATAATCCTTTGCATTAAAGGGTTTCAGCCATTTTTAAACATATTAATTGAGCATCAATTCAGGACTTGTAAAACGCTGAAATCCTTTCTAGTAAAGGGTCTTAGGATAATTTCGCTGAAATCCTTGTGTCGTAAGGCTTTCAGGGGAATATAGGAAAGATTTGTGATTGCCAAATAGGAAAAACAAAACTTTCCACACTCAATGCACAAGTTCCATTAAAGACCTAAATCCAATGATTTTATCACCCCATTTTGACAAAGAATCCTTACGTAAAGCAGGTGCATGAATTTCAATATATCGGTTATAATCTGCTTTAGAAGTAGCTTTGAATTGGGTGGCAAAAGTAGGCCCCTCACTGTCGTCTAATTCCAAAAGACGCACAAACTGGCTTTCAGTGAAACATCCGGTATCCATTATTTGTGGAATATGATGCTTTTTCATCCATTCTACCCAGTCTTCATGGATACTTGAATGCACTTTGGTGGTAATATTATAAATATACATGGTCTTATTTTTTTAAGGATAGATAAATGGGGCAGTGGTCACTATGTTTTACCTCTGGAAAAATAGCCGCTTCAGCAATTTTTGATGCCAATGGCTTTGTAACACAGATATAGTCAATACGCCAACCCTTGTTTTGCAAGCGAACAGTTGGAAAACGTTGGCTCCACCAACTATAGGCACCCGTAGTGTCTGGGTGTAACTGTCTAAAACTATCTACCCAGTCATTTGATAAAAACATATCCATCCATGCCCGTTCTTCTGGCAAAAAACCAGAACTATTTTTATTGCCTTTGGGGTCATGAATATCAATGGCTTGATGGGCAATATTATAATCTCCCAATAAAACAATATTGGGTCTTGTTTTTCTTAAGTCTTGTAAGTACACAAAAAACTCATCCAACCATTTGTATTTATAAGTTTGTCTTTCATCTCCACTGGTACCAGAAGGAAAATAAGCGTTAATCAGGGTGATATCTCCAAAATCAGCCCTAATCACGCGACCTTCAAAATCACTATGGTCAATTTGGTTGCCATAAAAAACATGGGTGGGTTTGATCTTAGTAAATATGGCTACGCCACTATAGCCTTTTTTTTGTGCTGAAAACCAATAGGTTTCATATCCAAGGGCCTCAATTTTTTTGTAGTCCACATTGTCTTTATGGGCCTTAGTTTCTTGTAAACAAACTATATCTGCAGGGTCTGTGGCCAGCCAATCTGTGAACCCTTTATTAATAGCTGCCCTAACCCCGTTAACATTATAAGAAATGATGCGCATAGAAAACTTTTTTTAGGTGGTAAAGATGCACAAAATATTGAAACCTATATTTGCGCCCCTAAACAATCCAATTGTTATGAAAGCTAAGTCTCTAATCCTGGCTCTAGTAGTATGCTCATTAGCCAAGGCTCAAAATATAGATAGCCTATTGAATCCTGTTACCGTAACAGCTTCTTTGCAAGAATTACCTGCTTCTAAAACAGGTAGAAATATTATAAGTATCAGTGGCGCCTATTTTAGTCAATTGCCTATTCATTCTATTGATGACTTACTCAAATATTTGCCCGGAGTAGAAGTGCAACAAAGAGGACCTGGAGGTTCTCAAGCAGACATTGTGATCAGAGGAGGAACCTTTCAACAGGTTTTAGTTTTATTAGATGGTCTGAGATTGAATGATCCTAATACTGGTCATTTCAGTGCGTATATTCCTATCTCTCCCTCAGAAATTGAAAGAGTTGAAATATTAAAAGGAGCTGCTTCTGGATTATATGGAAGTGAAGCGGTTGGTGGTGTAATACAAGTCATTAGCAAAACCTTTGCTGCAAGAAGAAGTGTTGAACAACAACAATTACAAATACAAGCCAATGCAGGGCAATACGGTATGTTTGGTGTTAATGCGGGAGGGTTTTATCAAAAAGGTAAAACTGCCATTTCAGGGGGTATATTATTAAACAAAGCAGATGGTCAAGAACAAAGAGGTACCAATGGATTTTATAATAATCAAACAGCTTCTTTTTCTATCAACCAATTTTTAAATCAGCACTGGCGTTTGTCATTTAGAACAGCCTATGATCAACGTGATTTTAGTGCACAGAATTTCTATACCAGTTTTAAATCTGATACGGCAAAGGAAAAAGTTACAGGATATTGGAACCAATTTAGTATTGCCTATCAAAATAAAAAGGATCAGTTACAACTAGATGCAGGTTATAAACAAACCACCGATATCTATGCATTTAATAGTGGTGCAGCTCCCAATGAAAATTTGTCAAAACTGTTTCAATTTTCGGGTAGATACCAGCATGGATTTTCTACAAATACCCAATTGATTTCTGGTTTGCAAGTGCAACAAAAATCTATTTCTTCCAATGATCGAGGCAATCACCAATTAACACAAACAGGTCTGTTCTTATTAGTTAACCATCAAGTAATGGAACAGCTTTTGCTTTCTGGTTCAATTAGGTTAGAATATACACAAAATATTGGCGTAGAGCTAGTACCCCAAATTAATTTTGCCTATAAAACTGGTATTATTCAATGGCGTGGAAGTTTGGGAAAAACTATTAGACAGGCCGATTTTACAGAGCGTTACAACAATTACAACAAGGGTTTAGTAACTAGCGGTAGTATTGGCAATCCTGAATTAGAAGCAGAGACCAGTTGGAGTTATGAATTTGGCATGGATCTAATAGCCAATAAACATTGGCGACTGTCTAATACCTTATTTCAAAGAAACCAAGCTTCTGTAATAGACTGGACGCCTACCCCTTATGCCCAAATGCCTAGAAAAACCAACCTTGTAACAACTGGTACTTATGCGCTTGCTAGCAATATTGCCAAGGTTAATGTAATAGGATGGGAAACAGACCTTAGGTATTTGAATCAATGGAACAATGGAAAAAAAATAATGGCTACAGCTGGGCTAGTTTGGTTAGATAGCAAAACCTTTGACGCAGCTCCATCTTTTTATCTTTCTTCTCACGCCAAACTGCTCATCAATGGTTCTTTACTTTATGGCACAAAGTATTGGCAGTTAAGTGGGAATGCTGTTTATAAAATGAGAACAGCAGCAAAATCCACAGCTATTGGGGCAGAACTTTCGGAGAATTATTTTCTACTCAATGCAAAATTTCAAGTCTTTGTTCTGCAACAAAAATTGGGTTGTTATTTGCAAGCAGACAATCTTTTCAATACAAGCTATAGTGATTTGTTGGGTGCTACTATGCCTGGGCGATGGGTATCTGCAGGATTTCAGTTAAATCTATAATAGCGGTTTTTTTAACGAAGCTCTCTGCCTTCAAATTTGGCTAATATGACTTTGTCCTTTGATATAGACAATTGATTTCCGTTGATGGAATAGGTGTTGGCGTTTGTAAGTGCGTCTAGAAATTGTTTTTCTAATTGCATGTCTTTACAAGCCATCATGGTTGAACCCATTTTCCCAAAGCCGATACCATTGTCTGCCTTTATTTCAAAGGTTCCAAAATAACTATTGCAGCCAGCATTGCCATTCACCTGTGTGCCTTTTAAAATCATATGTGCTTCTCTGGTTGCTAATGGATCCTTAACTACAGGAGCACCATTTAATTCAACCAAACGCCAATATTTTGGGGCCAAAGAAGATGATTGATTTTTTCCAGTTTGTGCAGTTTTACAAGCCGAAAAGCTAAATAGTCCTAAGCAAATCATCCCTATAAAATATTTCATATTATTTTTTATTAAGCAGGTATTCAAATAAGATGCCTGATAAAGTTATTGTAAGATTTAATACAAGCATTTTGCATTTTATTCTGTTAAAAAACTACATTTGCCCCGGTTTCGGTTCCGGGGTTTGGTAAAACAAGCAACGGATTAAAAGGGAATCCGGTGAAAGTCCGGAACTATCCCCGTAGCTGTAAGCTCCTAGCAAATTATCCTCTCTCACGCCACTGGTGCCAACATCGGGAAGGCTTGGATAACGGAGCAAGTCAGAAGACCTGCCGCATCCATCAACAATTTTCAGCTTTCGGGTGAAAGGCATGAGATGTAAGGGTCGAAAGACATTTATGTTTCCTTCTAAATTCATTTCCTGAAAGCGGCCACTTTAAAAATCTTTTCAAATGAAAAGCACATTTTTATGGTTGGCTGCTACTATTTTCAGCAGTCAATTAATTGCACAAGACAGTACTAGTTTTAGACAACTGGACCAAGTAATTGTAACAGCCAATCGCTTGCAACAAAAGCAAAGTAGCACAGGCAAAATGGTTACAGTAATTAGTCAGGAAACCCTGCAACGCAATGCGGGAAAAAATTTGTCAGAAATCATCAATTACCAAGCAGGTGTTTATATCAATGGAGCTGGAAATAATCTGGGCACCAATCCAGACGTTTATTTGCGCGGCTCTGGTTTAGGTAATACTTTAATCTTATTAGATGGTGTTCCCATGAATGACCCCTCTCAGATTAACAACACTTTTGACCTAAACATGATTTCACTTGGAATGGTTGAAAGAGTAGAGATTCTAAAAGGCGCACAAAGCACCCTATGGGGTAGCGATGCTGTTGCTGGGGTCATCAATATCATTACTAAAAAAGCTACTAACAAAGGTCAACACTTGAGTAGTTTATTAAGCTATGGTAGTTACCAAACATTTCGTGGAAATATTGGACTCAATGGGGCCATTGGAAAATTAAGTTATCGCCTAGGCTATGACTTTACCAATGGAAAAGGATTTTCAACTGCCCATGATAGTACAGGAAAAAAAGATTTTGATAAGGATAATTTTAAGCAAAACAATTGGCAATTAGCGTTGGGTTATCAGTTTAATAATAACTGGTCACTTAGTACTTCTCACCAGTTTTTAAAATATACTGGTAGCACAGACGCAGGGGCTTTTCAAGATGACAAGGATAATGTGTTTGACAACAAGAATACACAACATCATATTGACCTTGCTTATGCTGGAACAAAAGTTCAATGGCATCTTACGCAGAGTTTTTTAAAAGCTGGAAGAATCTATACTGACGATAGTGCTTCTGTTGGCGGATTTGCCAAATATGCTCGTGGAGAATACAATGGCAATACGGCCATCACCGAAACCTTTGGCAATTTTAATTTGTCTAAAAAGTTGGTGTTGGTTTCTGGCTTGCAATACCAGCATCAACAGACTAGTCAATCTTATTTGAGTATTAGTTCTTTTGGTCCTTTTGAAACTGCTCTTGGTGATTCGGCCAAAGCCAATAACCTTTCTTGGTACAATTCCATTCTTTTAAATGATTTGGCTGGGTTTGATTTGGAAGCGGGTTTTAGAATTAACCAACACAATATTTATGGTAACAATAGTACCTATACTATTAATCCATCTTACCATTTTAATCAACAACTAAAATTGTTTGTCAATATTTCTTCTGCTTATAAAATTCCATCCTTGTATCAACTCTATAGCGAATATGGGAACAAGGGATTGAGTCCAGAAAAAAGTACCAACTATGAATTGGGTGTAGCTTTCTTAGACAAAAAAGGTAAAAGCAGTATTCGTTTAGCTGGATTTAAAAGAGATATTCAAGACTTGATTGTATTCAATACCAATCCAATCAATTTTGTTAGCCAATACATTAATCGTGATCAACAACACGATTTTGGTTTTGAGCTAGAAACCCATTTTAAATTCAGTAGCAAAACTGATTGGGTATTTAATGCTACTTATGTAGACGGTGAAGGTGAGAACAAGGGCGTGAAAACCAAGAATCTCTATCGTAGACCCAATTTTGTATTAAATACCATTCTAACTTGGCAGCCTACTGCAAAACTAACCCTAATGCCATCGCTCCGCTACATTGGCACTAGACTAAAAGGTACTTATGATGCAGGTCCGGAGAAAATGCCTGCATACACTACTGTTGACCTTTATATGGGATATGCTTTAACCAAGCGAACCAAGTGGTTTGTAGACTTGCGAAATATCACTAATCAGGAATATTTTGATGTGGTTGGTTATAATAGCAAAGGCTTTAACCTAATGGCTGGATTAACCTTTGGATTCTAAGGATTACTTCTAAACAATAAAAAATGCGGACAGTTGGCGGTCCGCATTTTTTATTGCTAGATATTCAAACGAAAACTTTACTGATACAGATTATTGATCTTTTGGAACAGGAGGTGGCGCATCAGGTAACATAGCTTTCCATACTTCCTTTCCTTTGCGTTTGATAAACTCTTCTTTAATATCTTTTCTGAGTTGCTCGTTTTCAAATAAATCAACCATGGTAGTGCCTAATGATTTAGAAGCAAAGAGCATGCCCTTGTGTCCAATACTCATGCCGCCGCAAGCAACCACAACCCATGAATGCCAAGGGGCTTCAAATGGGGCGGTAGTAGCCAATAAAGTTATTTCTGGAACAATATAACTTACATCGCCAACGTCTGTACTACCACCTGGTGGAGTTTCTTTGGTCTGTTCAAAATCCTTGATACCGCCATTGATTCCCTTGGCTTCCAAGCCATATTCTTTCATAATGGTATTGGCAAAATCCAATTCTTCCTTGGTATAACTAATGGGGCCTACCAAATTCATATTGCTTTGTAAAGTTTTAGCACCCGTTTCATTGAGCAATAATTCATAGAGACCATTATTGAGTTTGACTTCATATTGCACACCTGCCATTAGCGCAGCACCCTTGGCAATATCCATCATCCTTTCAGATACTTCGGCCACGCCACTTCTTTTACTATCTCTGATCCACAACCACACTGCTGCTTCATCAGGAATTACATTGGGCACTTTGCCAGCCTTGGTATACACATAGTGCATACGCACGCTGGGTTTCACGTGTTCACGCAAACTATTCATACCATGTGCAAATAATTCGGCCGCGTCTAAGGCGCTTCTTCCGTTCCAAGGATCGGCTGCAGCGTGTGCCGATTTTCCCTTGAAACTAATGGTATAATCAGTGACGGCTTGAGAGCTTTGCATATTGGCTTTGTTTTCAAAATCGGGGTGCCAATCAAGGCAAACATCCAAGTCATTAAATAATCCATCCCTAGCCATATATACTTTGCCAGCAAGGTCTTCCTCTGCGGGGGTGCCATAAAAACGAATGGTGCCTTTTAATTTGCCTGCGGCGATGAGTTCTTTTATGGCTAATGCAGCACCCAAACTTCCTGCCCCAAACATATTATGACCACAGCCATGACCTGGTTCACCTTCTTTTAAAGCCTGTTTGGTGGGCTGTGCTTTTTGCGATAGTCCTGGCAAAGCATCAAACTCGCCTAATATGCCAATGATGGGTTTGCCGCTCCCGAATTCTGCAATAAATGCTGTTGGTATTTTAGCCACTCCTCTTGTAACACGAAATCCTTGGGCCTCGGCATAATCCGCCAATACTTTGGCTGATTTGTTTTCGCGCATGGCTATTTCTGCAAACCCCCAAACCTGATTGCTTAGGTTGATCAACTCTTGTTGGTGTTTTTCAACGGAGCTAAGCACTGTTTTTTTGTTGGGAGAAATATTGGGTTGTTGAGCAAAACTAGAAAGACTAGAGACAGCAATGAGCAAAAGCAAGATGGTACGCATAAACCTTAGTTTGAATAAAATAATGAGTAACAATATACGCAAAGGTTTTAATAAGCATAAGCAACTTGGGCTAATTCCTTATCCGTTTGCAAACATTTACAGTTGCATACAAATGTTTAAATACCGACTAAACGCTTTGGGTATTTTCATATTTGTTCTGTCATCATCGGGAAACCGGTATTTAAAACAACAAAATGAAAGGCGATGTACGCAATGAAAAACAAAGTGCAATTGATCGGTAATCTTGGTCAAGCACCAGAAGTAAAAACAACAGAGACAGGAAAGAAACTAGCCCAGTTTTCTGTGGCAACCAATGAGAGTTACCAGAATGCGCAGGGAGAAAAAGTAACGGAAACCCAATGGCACCAAGTAGTGGCCTGGGGTAAACTGGCTGAAATTGTAGAAAAGTACCTTGTGAAAGGGAAGGAAGTAGCCATTGAAGGAAAGCTAGTAAACCGAAACTACACAGACAAACAGGGAGTCAAACACTATGTAACAGAAGTAGTTGCTTCTGACCTCTTAATGTTGGGGCCCAATAAAACCGCACAAGCGGAATAAAACTTCATTGGATTGATCTTTAATAGAAATAGTTTTTTATTAAGGATCAATCCATTTTGAAAATGCAACTCTGATAAATTGGTACACCTATTTCTTTTTATTAGCCGAATCTTAAAAGAGTCTGCTAAATGACAACAGTAATAACTGATTCAAGGTTACTGCATCTAGATTTTTGTCCAAAACTGTCATTATTTCTGGCGCGGTACTGCCCTGGACAATGGCTATTAATTTATTGTCTAAATAAATCTCTCGAACAACGGTCGTCATCCCCCGCATACCACTGCAATTTATTTTAAGGGGCATTCCTTTAAATTCTCCTTCTATTATATATGCATATTCCTGTGAACTTTTTCTTTCTTTATTTTCTATATGAATGATACTATCATTGGATGGTTCAACAAGTTGGTGTAGGAATTTTTGCTTTCTAGAATCTTTTTTGTCTGTTTGAATTTTAAAATGGGCAAGGGTGTCTTTGTCTTTTAAAAACACATGGGTTTTCCCATTTACAAAAACCAAAGGCAATCCTGTTCGTACATTATAAGAAAATACCCTAGGTTCATCTGCTGAATTACGCATGGCATAAACTGTTGCTTTAAGTGTATAATTCTTGTTTGAAAAAATATCCCTGCTTTCTTCTAATGCAAAAAATGGATAACGCAGGTCAACAGCCCTGATTTCTTTTTTCAGGTTTTTTGGTAAGGAGGCCTTTTCCTCCTTTGTCAAATAAATCTCTTCATTTGTGGGCTCTTCATATTGTAAATACTGCATTTGGTCTTTCCATAGGTATTGCAAATTATTTTTTTCTGATGCAATAAAAATCTTTGTCTGATGTTGAATAAAGGGTTGTATGAAGTTGTCATTCATATTCACCTGGTCATATTCTAATTCAAGCAATCCAATAGTATTTGAATGATCTAATACTACGGATAGACCCTTTGCTAGTAGATTTTCAAAATTTTTTGGAGAAATGCCATAATCTGGATGACGGAAACCAAATGACATGACTCTTTTGTTTCTATACAAAATTAAGGTGACAGCTTTTTTGAAAATAGTTTCTCCTTTGTTCAATTGAATATTAGCTACCATTTGAAACAACCCAATTTTAAGCGCACTCAAAAAATGCTTGCGCAAACTGCTGTCATTGCTAATCAAATTATTCAAACTGCTCATTGGTAACTCAACTATTTCAAGGGTGATAAAACAGTTTGGGACAGCCTTATTTCTTTGTTGCAATGAGTCTGTTGTTAATAGAACATGATTGGCATTTCCAAGTTTGGGGTCAATCAATGCAAACTCATTAATTGATGGATTTAGTGGAGAATTTGTTTTTTGAATAATGAATTCATTAGAGAGCAGGCTTGGAATCTGCCAATACTTTTTACTCAACGAATCTAAAGTCTTATTCAGGTATGCTTTGGTTTGAGGTAATTCCAGATAATTCAAAGTCTTTCCAGAATTGTTATGATAACTAACTGACTTTAATACTAGATTTTTTTGTGCATGCAATGGAAGGCAAAAAAGCAAACTTAGAATTGGCAGGAAGAGCTGTTTCATGAATTGATTTTGACTCAAATGATTATAACAAATGCTATGCCGTTCTCTAAATAAGGCTAAAACTAAACAGCTAGCCTTTAAAACAAGTTGCTAAAAGAAAGCAACAGTAATTGGTTAAGCGTAATAGCGTCCAAATCCTTGTCAAGCACTACCAATAATTCAGGTGCATCCTTGCCTTGAACAATGGCAACTAGTTTGTCTTTTAAAAAGATTTCTCTGGTAGATTCTGGCATGCCCCGCAAGCCTATGTAACAAATTTTAATAGGCATGCCTTTTAAGTTACCCTCTAATTCAAAGTCATATCGTTGAACGGTTTCTCTGGTACCTGATTCTAAATTTACAATACTGCTATCCAAAGCAAGATATAATTGGTGTAAGAATTTTTTCTTTTTGCCATCTAGTTTATTGGTTTTTAAACTAAAATGGGCAATGGTATCCTTTTCCTGTAACAAAATATGGGATTGACCACTCAGAAAATTAAATGGCAAACCAGTTTTTTTATTAAAAGGCACACCCTTGCCATAGGGGTCTGATTCTACACTAGCAACACATTGTAATAGATAATTATTATCTGCTAGTATGTCCCTGCATTCTTCCCTTAAGAAAAGTGGTTCCCACAAATTATCTGCATTAATTCGTTCTAATAAACTATTGGGTAAAGCGCTGGCTTTTTTCCCTTTCAGTACAATATTTTCATAAAGGGGTTCTTGATACCTTAGGTATTGAAGTTCTCCCTTCCACAGATATTGAATAATTCCTTTTTCAATCCTGAAATTTAACTTAGGTTGATTTTTGAGATAAGGTTGGATAAAATTATCATTTGCAATGGCCGGAACAGAAGTCATTTGCAGAATTTCGGTTTCATTATTCCTATCTAATAACACGGACAAACCGGTTTCTAATAATTTCAAAAAACTCTTTGGTGTAATCAGGTATTCTGGATGACTAGCCCCAATTAAAACTGGTTGCTTATTTCTAGACAATACCATGCAAACTTGTTTGTCTATAAGCATTTCACCCGTAGCTGCTTGTAATTGGGCAACCATTTGTATCAGTGCAATATTCTGTTTTTGTAAGAGTTGTTGTACAAACAAACTGTCTAAATCGGGGTATTGTCTTAGACTATTTAAGGGTAATTCAGCAATTTGTAAGGTAAAAACCGTTTTGGTTATTTTGGTATTGCCTCCACTATTTAATAGTTCTTGGGCTTCTTTTGATTTGATCTTCTCTTTTGTAGCAGTATTACCAATGGCCAAATTAATATGCTCACTCAACGAATTCTCTTGGTAAAGCCGTTTATTGATTTTAAAATCCGGGGCCGTTGTCATTGGAATTTGTAAAAATTTCCTACTTAATGAATCCAAGGTTTTGGCAAGTTGTTGACTTATTTCTGGAAATTCCAGGTAATTCAATGTTCTACCAGAATAGTTAAAATAATCTACCCATTTTAGGTCAATACCCATTTGTGCCTGACAGCCAATGACTATTAATAAGTTGAATAAAAACAGGGTTAAGTATTTCCTCATGACAGATTTTTATGCTTGCAGGTTTACTACATCAAATTTTATGCTAATTTGAAGATAGAAAGAAAAAATGTCTCCAAATGGCTAAAACACAACGTATTATTTCTTCTAAAGACCCAGTTTACTTGGATGGACCAAAACCAAGGATGAATGAATTAGGGTTTGCTTGGGAAATTTTCAAACAGTTTATCCATGGTTTTAGAACCATGCACTTTGTAGGACCTTGTATTACGGTATTTGGTTCTGCCAGATTTGAAGAAGACCATAAATACTATATTGCTTCAAGGGAATTTGGTAAAAGAATTGCCGCAATGGGTTTAACTACGCTTACGGGGGGCGGACCGGGAGTGATGGAAGCTGCTAACCGTGGTGCATTTGAAAATGGAGGGCAATCAGTGGGCTGCAATATTAAATTGCCTTTTGAACAACACGCAAATCCTTATGTACACCATTCATTAACCCTGAACTATTTCTTTATAAGAAAAGTAATTCTAGTAAAATATTCCTACGCATTTATCATCATGCCCGGTGGATTTGGAACCATGGACGAATTTTTTGAAACCCTAACCCTGGTTCAAACCAAGACCATCAATGATTTCCCCATAGTCTTGTACGGGAAGGAATATTTTCAACCTTTGATGGATTATATTGAATTTATGGCCAAAGAAGGGACTATTTCACCTGAAGACATGAAATTGGTCTTATTAACAGATGATATGGACCATGCTATGACCCATATTCAAACCTATGTTCAAAGCAATTACCAAGTTAAAAAGCGCAGAAGGCTTTGGTGGTTATTTGAAAAGCGATGATGATAAAAAGCTAACAAACGTTTTTAAAGGGAAGATTTAACTTTAGGCCCTTAATTGTACCCTAAGCGGAACCGTTTAACAGCAACAAATGAAAGCAACAGCAAAAAATATACTGGTTAAGACATTGAAATATACGGGAATAGGTTTGGGATCAATTGTGACCATCCTTTTTTTGGCCCCCTTCTTATTTCCTGAATCCATTTCAAACACTATTAAAGACCTAGCCAAAAGAAATGTAAAGGGGGAACTAGAATTTTCCAAAGCTCGTTTTTCTTTTTTTAGCCATTTTCCTGCCCTGACACTGAACCTACATGATTTTGTACTCAAAGGTTCCGCACCCTTTCAAAAAGACACCCTGATTGCTGCAAACCAATTATCATTAGGTGTTGACTTGAGGTCACTGTTTGGTTCAACTTTAAAAGTCAACCAGATTTTTATAAGTAAGGGTTTTATTAATATTGAAGTCAATGCCAAAGGAGAAGCCAATTATAATGTTTATGCTCCGGATACTAGTACTGCAAGAAATACAAAAGATACTAGCTCTGCTTCTTTAAAAATTGAACGAATAGTGGTAGAGAAAACCCATTTTGTCTACGACGATCTTTCCTTGCCTATGCACGTAGATGCAGGAGGATTTGATTACGAGGGGAAGGGAGATTTTAGTAAATCCATCTTTGACCTTGAGTCTAAACTAAAAGTAAGTGCCATTGATTTTAATTATGACAAGCAAAATTATTTTGTATCCAAAACCATATCCGCTCAACTAGTTACTAAGATCAATACCAATTCTCTAGAATTCTTATTTGAAAAAAATGACCTTTTTATTAATAAACTGCCCTTAGATTTTAAAGGCAGATTTGCATTTTTGAAAAACGGGTATGATTTGGATTTTAAAGTGAATAGTAATGAGACCTCTCTCCATAATTTTATTACAGCCTTTCCTCCGGGATTTTTGAAATGGATGGAACACACTGATATCAAGGGTGATGTAAATTTTAAAGCAGCATTGAGTGGACAATATATAGCCGAAACAGGAGCTATGCCGGGGTTTAGTATGAACCTAGGCATACGTAATGGTTATATTGCTAATAACAAAACGCCTGAGCCACTCAAGAATTTATTCCTCAATTTTGAAACCAGATTGCCAGGATTCAATATGGATAGTCTTTACGTAAATGTAGATTCTATTTATGGCAATGTGGGAAAGGATTATTTCAGTGCTATCTGTTTATTAAAAGGCTTGAACAAGCCGGAACTGCACGCAAAGTTGAATGGAGAAATGGATTTGGAAAAATGGCAAGCTGCTGTAGGTATTCCTGGATTAGAATTTAAAGGACATGTTTCTCTGCACGGCAAGGCCGATGGTTTTTTTATTAAAGAACAGAACCCAAAAAAATTAAGACCCGATACCATCATTACTTCTATTCCTGTATTTAGTCTAAATGCTAGTTTAAAAGATGGTTATTTTAAATACACAGCACTTCCAAAAGCGGTTGAGAAAGTTGCATTTGACCTAGCTGCCAATAGCCCTACCAGTGATTATCACAAAGCTAGTTTGAGCATCAATAATATGAATGCTGTGATGCTCAATAACTACCTAAAAGGAAATTTGCAAATCAATGGTGAGGAAGATTTTCCAATGGATGCTAATTTTCAGGGTTTGTTGAATCTAGCTGATATTAAATCTTTCTATCCAATTGATAGCCTAACCCTTAAAGGCAAAATGGTCATAGATATCAAGACCAAGGGAAAGTACAATGCTGCAAAAAATTTGTTTCCTGTTACTGATGCACATTTTACCATGGATGATGGATTTATTCAATCCAAGTACTACCCACGCCCTATTGAGAAAATCAATGTAGACGCAAGTTTGATTGCTAAGGGACCTTCTACCAAGGATGTTGATTTTTCTATTAAACCCATTGGTTTCCAATTTGAAGGTCAGCCCTTTACATTGAGCGCAAGCATGAAAAACTTCAACAATGTTCAGTACCAAGTTTTGTCAAAAGGAACAGTAGATATTGGCAAAGTCTATCAGGTATTTTCTAGAAAAGGCATAGATGTAACCGGCTTGGTGATTGCAGATGTAAATTTGGCTGGATTACAAAGTGATGCTACAGCTGGTTTATATGAAAGGCTTCGAAACAGTGGAACCCTGCAAGTAAAAAACATTTCTGTTAGTACTGATTATTATCCGCATCCATTTCAAATCAGTAATGGCACTATGCGATTTAAACAAGACAAAATTTGGTTAGAAAATTTTAATGGTAGTTATCTAGGGTCAGATTTTAAACTGGATGGTTATATGGCCAATATCATTAATTATGCCATGAAGGATCAGGCTTTACAAGGCCAATTCAATCTTAAGAGTGATCACTTAATTGCGGATGATTTTATGGCTTTTGCTGGTGATACAAGCACGGCCACTAGCGCAGGGGTAGTGTTGGTTCCAACCAATTTGGATATCTTATTCAAAGCTGCGGTGAATAAGGTTACTTATAATGGCATGGACTTAAAAAATGCTGTTGGAGAAATGAGTATTAAACAAGGGTTATTAAACCTCAAACAGACTGGTTTTACCCTTATTGATGCACCTGTAGTACTAGATGCAAGTTATCAAGCACTCAATCCCAATCGCGCAGCTTTTACAGCACATTTTATAGCCAAGGAATTCAGTATATCAAAAGCCTATAAAGAAATCAAACTCTTTCATGACATGGCTTCTGCCGCCGCCAGTGCGGATGGTATTGTATCATTGGATTATGCTCTAAAAGGAAAGTTGAATGAAACTATGTATCCTATTTATCCTTCATTAGAAGGTGGTGGGGTACTCTCCGTAAAAGCTGTAAAGATGAAAGGATTCAAACTCTTTAGTGCAGCAGGAAAAGCGGCAGGCAAAGACAGCCTTACCGGAAATGCAGACCTTTCTAAAGTAGATTTGAAAACCACTATCAAGAATAATATCATCACACTGGAGCAAACCAAGATCAGGGTATTTCCCTTCCGTTTAAAACTCAGTGGTCAAGTGAATTTTGATGGACAGATGAACTTGAAATTCCGTTTAGGATTGCCCCCATTGGGTCTTTTTGGAATTCCTATGACGGTAACAGGAACACAAGAAAATCCCAAAGTCAAAACGGGTAAGGGTGATGATAGCACTAACTTGAAAGAAGTGGATGACAAAGAGGATAGTAACTAAATGAACAGTTTTAATTTTCCTATCTGTCTATATTAAAAGCATGATTCATTTTATTTCTATCAAACATTTTTTCATTGTTAGAAATAAAAATAGTGGCAACCCCATTTCCTATGAAATTGGTGATGGCTCTTGCTTCTGACATAAAACGGTCAACGCCTAATAATAGCGCAAGACCTTCTAATGGGATTACTTTTGTAGCAGTTAAGGTTGAGGCCAATATAACAAAACCACTTCCAGTTACTCCAGCAGCACCTTTTGACGTAATCATTAAAATTCCTACAATAACAAGCATTTGGTTGATGCTTAGGTCAATATGATATACCTGAGCTAGAAATAAAACGGCCATTGATAAATAGATAGATGTTCCATCAAGATTAAAGGAATATCCAGTTGGAACAACCAAACCCACAACTGATTTATGACAACCCATATCTTCTAACTTTTCCATCAAAGTAGGAAGTGCAGATTCTGAAGAGGAAGTTCCTAGCACAATCAGTAATTCATTTTTGATATATCCCAAAAATTGCCAAATAGATATTTTATAATAACGAAGAAGACTTCCTAGAATGATAAATATAAAAAGACCCATGGTAAGATAAACACAGATCATCAATTTTGCCAAAGGGAACAAAGTTGCAATGCCATATTTGCCAATGGTATAAGCCATTCCTCCAAAAGCGCCTATTGGTGCAGCTTTCATTACAATGTGCAATCCTTTGAATATATATTTTGAAGCAAAATTAATTGGTTTTAATATTTCCAATTTATTTGATTGTTTGCTAATAATCATTCCTGCTACTAAAGCAAATAATAATACTTGTATGGTAATGTTGTCTTTTAAAAATTGCAACCAGGAAATAGAAACATTGCCATTATACTTAGATATATCGCCCTTGCTTACTAATGTAGTATCTACGCCGGAACCTGGCTGAATAAAATGTGCTACTACAACACCAATTAACAAAGCTACTGTGGTAACAACTTCAAAATAGAGTAGTGCCTTACCTCCAACAAGACCAACTTTTTTCAAGCTATCCATACCACAAATCCCCGTGATAATGGTTACCAGAATAATTGGGTATATAAATAGTTTGATAATTTCAATGAAATACTTGCCAAGTGGTTGCATGGCTACACCTACAGAAGGATAAAAATGGCCAAGTAAAATACCAGCAGAAATGGCAAATAATACCCAAAAAGTAAGGTTAGTTAGAACTTTCTTTATCATTTTTATAATGGTATTCATTGCCTAATTTAAGGCGAAACTATTCTTTTCCCCATTGGAAAAGTATAACCCAGTGTTAGAATCAGTTCATAAGTTCCAAAAGCTTGTTTGGCCCTGCCCTGATATACTTTTAAATTACTATAACGAGCATAGTCCACTTTATTGGTAAATTCTAAGAAAACATGCTTGTAAAAAGTTGATCGTAGACCAGCTTCTACACCCATATTCCATCCCCCAAGCTGAAAGCCATCTTCATTGGGTTTACCAAACAAACTGTTTTCAACGTGTGGAATCACAGGTCCTATACCCGCTCTACCCAAAAAGTCTAATTTGAATTTCCCCGACTTGCTTTCTGCCCAGTTCCAACGTTTTACAATGTTGAAGAGTAGAAAATTAGCACCATTATTTAGGTAATAATAAAATCCATTGGACTTAGAAAAATTGACAGAAGTATCTACTTGTCTGCCACCAAGCGTGCCAACAACACGAGCTTGTTGACCATCTGTTATGATATGTTTGGTATGGTCAAAATTAATTTCAAAAGCTAACCCCTTCTTTTTGTTGAAAAAATAACCAATCCTATAATTGTATTGGGGAATGCTAATGGGTTTGTTAAAAATGCCATCATTCCAACCTGGGTTATCATTAGATTTAATCCCTTTTAATTGATAGTCATTGTTTAAGCTTGGTTGACTCACTTTTACATTGGAATTGGTATACCATTCCTTATTGTAACCCCAAGAAAAATAGAACTCACCTTTTCGTTCCTTTTTTGTTTGAGCCACTAGAAATAGCGGCATTGCTGTCAATACCAATAAGCATATTTTACCAAAGCTTTTCATAACCAAGTTCATTTCAGCTGCAAAGGTACAAATAGAGGCGGCTATTCTATGAAATACTAGTCCAAAATAGGACTTAACCACCTTTCAGCAGTAGGCAAGTCCATATTTTTTCGCTTGGCATAATCTTCTAATTGGTCTTTTTGAATTTTACCAATGCCAAAATACTGACTCTGTGGATTGGCAAAATACCAACCACAAACAGAAGATGCTGGGTACATGGCCAAGGATTCCGTTAGCTGAATGCCAATGGTCTCAGTTGCTTGTAACAGGTGGAATAATTTATATTTCTCTGTATGATCCGGACATGCAGGGTAGCCTGGTGCAGGTCTAATACCCAAGTATTGTTCCTTAATTAATTCTTCATTGGTCAAATGTTCTTCTGTTGCATAACCCCAATATTCCTTACGCACTTTTAAGTGTAGGTATTCTGCAAAAGCTTCTGCCAACCTATCGGCCAATGCCTGCAAAATGATTTTGTTATAGTCATCATGGGCTGCTTCAAATGCCTTGATATGTGATTCAATCCCGTGAATGGTAACCGCAAAAGCACCAATATGGTCTTTTTTGTTAGCTGTTGCTGGCGCGATAAAGTCTGCCAAAGAAAGATTGGGTTGGTCAGCTGCTTTTTGAATTTGTTGACGCAAGAAATTCAGTTCCACCAATTCAGCTGCTTGCACAGTTACGTCATCTTCTTGAGAGTTTGCTTCCCAGAAACCAATGCTGCCCTTTGCTTGTAGCCAATTTTCTGCAATGATCTTGTCAAGCATTGCGTTAGCATCGTTATAAAGTTTGGTAGCTTCTGTGCCAATCACACTATCGGTAAGAATAGCAGGAAAATTGCCATGCATTTCCCAAGCTATAAAGAATGGTTTCCAATCTATATAAGGGCGTAATTCATTAATGTCAATATTTTCAAAAACCTTAGTTCCCGTAAAGCTAGGTGCTACTGGTTCAAAGTTGGCCCAATCAATAGAAGTCTTTTTCTTTTTTGCTTCTATATATGGCAAATAATTTTTGGTAGTTTTCTTATTATCAAAAGCAGTTTTTAAATCGGTATATTCTTTTTGTAAACCAGCCAGAAAATCCTGTTTCTGTTCTTTGTTCAGCAAGGAACCAGCAACAGTTACACTGCGTGATGCATCAAGAACGTGAACCACCCCTTTGTCAAATTCTGGTGCAATTTTTACAGCTGTATGCATCCTAGAAGTAGTAGCTCCACCAATTAATAAGGGCTGAGTCATACCACGGCGTTTCATCTCCTTAGCAATATGCACCATCTCATCTAGAGAAGGAGTAATCAAACCGCTCAATCCAATGATATCGGCTTTTTCCCTTTGTGCTGCTTCCAGAATTTTATCGGCTGGAACCATTACACCAAGGTCAACTATATCATATCCATTACAGCCCAAAACCACACCTACAATATTCTTTCCAATATCATGTACGTCTCCTTTTACGGTTGCAAGCAAAATCTTAGCAGCGCCGGCGCTTTCTTCATTTAAAGTTCCTGCAGCCAAATGGGCTTGTTTGCGTTCTTCTTTTTCTGCTTCAATATATGGCGTCAAAACGGCCACACTCTTCTTCATTACACGGGCACTTTTTACTACCTGTGGCAAGAACATTTTACCAGCACCAAACAAATCTCCTACCACATTCATTCCCGCCATCAGTGGTCCTTCAATCACGTCTAGAGGCTTGGGATATTTTTGCCTTGCTTCTTCCGTATCAGCATCAATATAATCGGTGATACCATTCACCAAAGAATGTTTCAGTCTTTCTTCAACACTGTTATTACGCCATTTTTCATCCTTCACTTCTACCTTGCCCTTGGCCTTTACAGTTTCAGCATGAGCAATCAGCTTTTCAGTGGCTTCGTTATTATCATTATTTCTATTCAGAATAACGTCTTCACACAAGTCACGCAATGTGGGTTCAATTTCATCATAAACCACTAATTGTCCTGCATTCACAATACCCATATCCATGCCCGCTTTAATAGCGTGCAATAAGAATACACTATGGATGGCTTCGCGCACATGGTCATTTCCACGGAAGGAGAATGAAACGTTTGATACACCACCACTCACTTTGGTCAGTGGCATTAAACGCTTGATTTCTCTAGTAGCTTCAATAAAGTCTACCGCATAATTATTGTGTTCCTCAATACCTGTTGCAATGGCAAAAATATTTGGGTCAAAGATGATGTCTTGTGGATCAAAGCCAACCTGCTCTGTTAGAATTTTATAAGCTCTTTGGCAGATGCTTACTTTTCTTTCTTTGGTATCGGCCTGGCCTACTTCATCAAATGCCATTACAATCACAGCTGCACCAAAAGCCTTACAGATAAAAGCTTGTTCTATGAACTTGGCTTCACCCTCTTTCATAGAAATGCTATTCACAATACACTTGCCCTGAACGCATTTTAAACCCGCTTCAATGATCTCAAATTTGGAACTATCAATCATGATAGGAATGCGGGCAATATCTGGTTCAGACTGAACCAAATTCAGGAAGGTGGTCATAGCTTGTACGCCTTCTAACAAAGCGTCGTCCATGTTCACATCAAGCACCTGTGCACCGCTTTCTACTTGTTGGCGCGCCACAGAAAGTGCTTCCTCGTATTTGTTTTCCTTGATCAGGCGCGCAAATTTTTTAGAACCCGTTACATTGGTCCTTTCTCCAACGTTAACAAAATTGGTCTCTGGTCTAATCACCAAGGGTTCTAATCCGGATAAGCGTAAGTATGGTTTAATGCTAAACATAGTAAAATTTTAAAGTGCCGTTTCAAGTACAGGTAAAGCCCTTGGTTTCAGATGCTGTACGTTCTGTGCTATATGTTTGATATGGTCTGGCGTGGTGCCGCAGCATCCACCTACAATGTTTACAAAACCTTGCTGGGCCCATTCTTCAATAAAGTGAGCCGTTTCATGGGGCTGTTCATCGTATTCACCCATGGCATTGGGTAAGCCCGCATTAGGATAAGCAGAGGTATGACAAGCAGCAATGCTACTTAGCTCTTCAATATGACTGCGCATTTCTGCAGCACCCAAGGCACAATTCAACCCAACACTGAGTGGGTTAGCATGCATCACAGAAGTATAAAAAGCTTCTAAGGTTTGGCCACTCAAGGTTCTACCAGATGCATCGGTTATGGTGCCACTAATCATTACTGGTAATTCTGGAATGCCCTTGTCGCGGAAATATTTTTTCACCGCAAAAATGGCCCCCTTTGCATTAAGGGTATCAAAAATGGTTTCAATTAAAATGATGTCAACACCACCATCAACCAATCCAGAAATTTGTTCGTAATAAGCAGCTACTACTTCATCAAAAGTTACTGCACGGTAACCAGGATTGTTTACATCTGGAGACAGACTCAAAGTCTTGTTTAAAGGACCTATCGCGCCAGCAACAAAACGTGGTTTGGCAGGATTGAGTGCTGTGTATTTATCTGCTGCAATTCTTGCGCATTTAGCAGCTGCAACATTTAGTTCATAAGCCAATGATTGCATATCGTAATCCGCCATGGCAATTACGGTACTGCTAAAAGTATTGGTTTCAATAATGTCTGCGCCTGCTTCTAAATAGAGTTCATGGATGCCAATAATAATTTCTGGTTTGGTAATACAAAGCAGGTCATTATTGCCTTTTACGTCTGTATGCCAGTCTTTAAATTGCTCTCCGCGATAGTCTGCTTCTTCCAATTTATGACGCTGAATCATGGTGCCCATAGCCCCGTCAATCACCAATATTCGTTCTGCCAATGCTTGTTTAATGTTCATACCAATGGTTTATTCCTAGTGCTTTGCACCGGAAAGTGAATAGAACCGAACCATAAAACGCAAGGAGAGAATGCTGTGGAGCTCTTCAAGACGTTTATTAGTTCGTTTGTCCCCAAGTATGGGGATTGCAGGCCGAACAATAAACAAATCCGCCTGCTATTGTGCAAAAATAGCAGGCGGAGCTTGATTTTCCAAGAATATCGCGTCTGAAGCAATGGAATGACAGTACTTAATGTCTATTATGGTACAATAATGGCTTCTTTTATTACCACATCACTCAAAAATCCAGTGCAAATTCCTTTTACTGTCACTGTTTGGCCAGGGTTAAAGTTGGGGTCTGCTTTTTTTAGCGTGCAGAATACACTGGCAAATGCGTCTTCAGATTTAAGGGTAAGGGTAGTATTACCTGCTTGATCCACTTTGGTTTCACTGATTTCGCCCTTGATTTCAAGTGGTTTGTCTAAATACAGTGTATTGGCATTGGGTTCATTTTCTTGGTAAGCTTTTACCAAAGCTGCTGCAGTAAGCTGAATTCCTTTTTCATCTGCTACATCCCTTTTAAAATGGGTTGGGGCATAGAAAATAAAGAACCATACTACAGTAACGCCAAGTACCGCAGCAATTAGTGCACTTAAGATGATTTTCTTTTTCATGAGCTATAAAATTCAAATCCTAATTACCATTTGGTTTTAAAATCCTTGGATTTTACAATAGTAAATACCCTAGAAATATTGAATCCAAAATGGATGTCTCCATCACCCCATTTGCCAGTTGTTTCGTGAATAAAACTGCGTTCTGTGGTGCCATAAGAATTGGTCAAATGCAATTGAAATACGTGCCCGCCAGTTTCAATATCAACCCCAAACGACATGGAATTGGTATAGCCATCAAATGGGGTAAATTGATAATAATATTCCCCAGTTAGATTAACCCTTTTAGAAACCCTTTGACGCGCAGCAATGCCCAAACTCCACATCATGTTGTTATCGGTTGCTTTTGGTGTGGCACTATAGTAGACCATGGTAGGCATCAATTGCAAAGAAGTATAATCATTGAACTTTCTGGCAATCAACAATTGGTGTGAATGAAAGAAATTCTGTGTTTTAAATGCAGAAGCCAGTGGGTCAAAATTTTTAATTGTCCGCCACATACCGGTTCCTACATAGCTCATAGTGATTGGCGTGGCCGATGGTCCAGTGCTTTGTTGTAAGATCTTGTATTTAAGTAAAGCGGTATATTCCTTGTCATAAGTTCCACGGCTAATACCTACCATTAATCTATCGGTAATACCATAGTCTAAAGCCAAACGCGTAAAGGCATTGTCTAGCCCAAAAAATTCATAACTACCCCCACTGATAGAACCAAAACGGTGTGAGATTCTGAAATCCAAAATACCCCTTCCTACATTTTCAACGGAATGACCGCTTACAATCCTGGTACCCTTAAAAGTAGATCTTACTTTTTCTTTTACGGGACTACTACTGTCTTTGAATAAGTCGGTTTGTGCTTTTAAAGAAAGGCTGTTCATCAACAGCATTAAACATGCAAATGCAACAAGTGGGTGTTTGTTTTTCAAGGTTTTCTGTTTTATTCGTAAATACAATAAAGACTTATAGTAGCATCTGGAGCAATTTTTGATCCTATATAACTACCAGTGATATTGAAGTCTTTTAATTTGATTTTTAAATCGCTTTTGAGCATAATTTTTCCACTGCTTAAAACGGTAAGTGTACCATATACAGTAATTTTTTGACTAACGCCATGGATGGTTAAAGTTCCTTCTGCATTGACTTCATTGGCACCAGGTTTTGTTAGGTCTAGTCTTTGCAAATCATTGAGATAACCCTTGAATTCAGCCTTAGGAAATTTGCTACTCTCCATGTAGTTCTCATTAAAATGGTCTTCCATTAACTGGTTCTCAAATTTGAATCCTTTGATAAGCACGCTGAAAATAAATTGCCCACTGCTTTCCACCCACCTGCTATCTCCTTGATTGTTCACTGCCCTAATTGTTTCAATAGGTGAGCTAGCGTTAAATTTAACCTGACCTGATTTGGTACTATACATTTTCTGTGCAGACAGCTGGAAAGCACAAAACAAGGATAAGATCAATAATGCTTTTTTCATATTGTTGTTTTTAGGTTGATGGTAAGGATAGACTACTCAATTTATTAATTCTATCCTTTAATATAAGGATAGTTCTCCAGCCATTTAACCTATAATCAGAATTACGGGATATGCTTTGGGAAAGTTGCCCGAGAAAAAAAATAAATTAGGGGTTATTTTACATATTGCTGAATCGGAAGCCTACCCGCAATACTTCTAGCAAGGGTCATTTCATCAGCGTATTCTAGCTCTCCGCCAAAAGCAATTCCTCTAGCAATAGTGGTGATTCTGCAAGGAAATTGTTCCAATTTTTTCTGAATATAGTAGATAGTGGTGTCTCCTTGAATATTGGGATTGAGTGCAAAGACCAACTCTTCTATGCCTTCATTTTTGATACGCTGAATGAGGGGTTCAATATTTAGTTGGTCTGGCCCAATGCCATCTAGGGGAGAAATAATGCCGTCTAATACATGATAAGTGCCATTAAACTGTTGTGTACTTTCAATAGCAATAACGTCACGAATATTTTCCACCACACAGATCATGCGTTGGTTGCGCTGAGAATTGGAACAGATTGAACAGATATTACCATCGCTTACATTAAAACAGCGTTGGCAAAATCGAATATCCCTGCGCATTTTGGCAATGGTTTCACCAAAGAACTGAACTTCATTCACGTCTTGTTTCATCAGGTGCAAGACCAGTCTCAGGGCGGTTTTTTTACCAATTCCTGGGAGTTTGGAAAATTGCAAAACTGCGTTTTCAAGTAAGGTGGAAGGGAGTTGCATCCTGTAAAGATAAGCAGCCCTTCGGCTTCTGATTCAAACTGGTTGCTTTTTTTAGTGAGAATGCATTTCTAATGGCTTATTACCTTTCTTAAATACCCATTCACTGTTTAAAAGATATGCCCCAGAAACAGCAATGGCCATACCATTTTTTAATCCAGAAAGGATTTCAATATGGTCATCATTTTCAAGTCCTGTTGTGACCATGACGGGTTGAAACTTGGTGGCCGAGATGGCTAACCAAACCATGGCTCCATGGGCATTCCGGATAACGGCATTGGTGGGTAAGGTTAAACTTTTTTTCGCAGGTGATTTTAAAACAACATAGGCCGCCATACCTGGTTTTAGCTGATGATCTTTATTAGGGATGCTAACCCTTAATAAGTTGATCCTAGTGTCAGGGTTTATTTCTGGGTTAACAAATGCAATGGTTCCTTTTAATTCTAATCCCGCAAGGTCTGGAAACCTTGTTATAGCAACACTATTGCTATTGATACTAGATAGTTGAGAAGTGTAGGCTTGGGCTTCTACCCAAACTTGGTCAAGGTTAGAGATTTTGACCAATGAAGAACCTTCCATTAAATAGTCTCCCTCTTTAAAATTCAACTGAGTTATAAAACCACTAGCACTGCTGTAAAACACAGTAGTTGCGCTGGCTTTTTTATTAGCAACCATTTCTGCAATCTGTTTTTCAGACATTCCCCAGAGTAAAAGTTTGTGTTTGGCTGCTTGAATCAATTGTTGAAAATTAATCAAGGGCTCATTGGCAAATGCTCTTTGTTTGTCTAGCAAAAGCAAATATTCCTGTTTGGCATTGTTTAATTCCTCACTGTATAATTCAAATACAGGATCTCCTTTTTTAATATAGTCTCCCAGATTTTTGAAATACAATTTCTCCATTCTGCCATTCACCCTTGCACTAATGGTATTGGCATTCATTTGGTCAAAATTCACCGTTCCAGTTAATACCAATTCGTCACCAATGCGGCCATTTTGAATGCTATCTATTTGAATATTTCCAAGTTTAATCTGTTGTTCGCTGAGTTCTAAATAGCCACCTGCTTCATTGGTTTGTTTTTTCACTTTAGTCAATTCCATTTTGCAAATAGGACATTTGCCAGGTTTTTCACTCACTACCTGTGGATCCATAGAACAGGTATAATAATAACCAGTTTCAGTAATGGGTTGTTCTTTTTCTAGTCCTTTGCAGGAACAGAACAACAGAAGGAATAGGCCAAATATTATTTGTTTCATACTTATTGCTTGGTGTTGATAAAGCTTTCACTATCCATCAAGTATTGCGCATTAGTGGCAACACTATCTGTTTCTTTTAATCCAGTTTTTACTTGAATCAGGTTGCCATGTTGCATGCCCGTTTGCACTTTCCATGCCCTAAATCCAGCAGCTTCTTTCTTAAAAACCATTTTATCCATACCCAAAGAGAGTAATGCGTCTTTAGGCAACCAATGGGCATTACCTGAAGCAACATGAATCTTTGCATTTACTTGCGATCCAATGGGTATTTTCAATGACTGGTTGTTGAAAAAGACCCTGACGGTTTGGGTCTTACTATCTTTTCTAAAAAAAGGTTCTATAAAATCTATTCTTGCTTGAAAATGTTTGTCTGGTGCTGTTTCAGGAAAAATTTCTACCAAATTCCCTTTCTTCACCAATGACACTTGATCTGCATACAAGTTCAAGATGGCCCAAGCCCTGTAGGGATTCAATACTTGAAACACAGTTCTTTCTTTTTGAACATACATGCCTTCTTTTAAAGACAGTTCTTCTGTTAGTTGAGAAAGGTCTTTCATGGATCCTGGTTCTTTTTTCATTTCAGTACCATTTCCTGCTTCATGAATATGGCCACTATAATTACTGTATATGGTAATAGTGGCTTTTGGATTTTGGGTACTGATTAATTCTTGCAAAGCGCGTTCATCTAAACCTAATAAAACTAACTTACTCTTTGCTGCTGATATGAACGCAGAATTAGTAGGGTCGTTTTTCAACAAGAACAGTAAGTTCTGTTCTGCGGTCATCATCTCTGGACTATAGATTTCCATGATTTTTTCACCCTTCTCAACGTGTTGGTATCGGTATCTAACATAGAGTCTTTCAATTCTTCCGGAAATTCTTGCCGCAATACTTCCTTCATACCTAGTATCATAAGCAATACTACCAAGTGACTCCAGTAAGATTTCTTGGTTGCTTGTTTGATAACTTGTAACGGGAATATTGGAAACTACAAATTGGTTGGTGGGTTTGATTAAGTCATCTAAGTTGACCTCAGCATTTGTAGATTCCTTTTGAATTTTC
Source organism: Chitinophaga pinensis (assembly GCA_943372255.1). Classification (GTDB taxonomy): domain Bacteria; phylum Bacteroidota; class Bacteroidia; order Chitinophagales; family Chitinophagaceae; genus Sediminibacterium; species Sediminibacterium pinensis_M. Next base: position 2,388 of record CALRXZ020000002.1, on the reverse strand, counting down.
ACCAATGCCATACCGCATTTAGGACAATCTCCAGGATGATCACTAAAAACAGAATCCTGAGGCATAGGGCAGTGATAGGTCATGACTTTTTCTTTAGCCTTGCTTTGTTGCTCTTTGTTGTTGAGCCATTGGCAACTTGTCAATACTAATATGATTCCTATAAAACCGATGAATTGTTTCATTTCTTTTCCATTAAGCGTTCAAGAGCCACTTGTGATTTGAATACTCCAGATAGTAAGTCTAGGTATTGTAATTGTGTCATATAAAGGGTTTCCCAAGCATCATACAGCATGTACAATTCCTCTGTGTTTTGTTCATAGGCCAACTGCATTGATTTGTAGTTATTGTTTAGAGCTGGGATAATTTCCTTTTCATACAATTGCATTTGTTTTTGCTTTAACAACCATTCGTTGCGCATACCACTAGCCATGCCACTATATTCATTGGCCAACATTTCTTTCTGACTTTGAAGTGCGCTGGCCTTCCATTTTAAACTTTCTACATTGGCTTTGTTCATTTTAGAAGACCAATTGGTAAGGGGAAGTTTTAGCATACCCATTAAAGTGAATTGCATGGGTAATCCGCCAAATCCAAACATATGTTCATAGCGTACGCCAAACTGTGGTTTCAAGGCCAATTTTTCCTGTTCCTGTTTTAAATAACTCAATTGAATATCTCTATCTATGGCACGCAGGTCACTACGTTGTTGAAAAAACAGACTGCTATCAAAAACCACAGTTGCATAATTAGCCAATTGGTAGCTGGTATCAATCTTAAAAAACGTTTGTGGGTTTCTGCCCATTAGGCTATTGAGTCTAATCCTTTTTTCCTCAATCTCTGATTCATACATCAACTGCATGTTCTTTAAATTGCCAATGGCCGCTTTAGCTTTGTAATAAGCACTGATTTTATCCAATCCATTTTTGTATCTGATTTCAGCATTGCTGATCATGAAGCCAAGTAATTGTTGGTTCTGCTTTAATATAGCCAATTTTTTTTGAAGAATAATCCAGTCAAAATAATTGCTTTTAGCATCTTGTACCAATTCATTCACAGTGGCATTTTTCTTTTCCTTTTCTACACTAGACATGGCTGACATATAAGCATGGTCTGCTTCCTGCTTTTTTTTATTGGGCAACATCTGTTGACCTCCAATCATGTACTGCCCCATGCCATTGGTTACCGTAGGTGGCATTCCTGCCATGGCAGTCTCTGTTTTCTTCCACATATTGGGATTGTAGGGTGTCATGAAAAAGCCCGTACTAAATTCAGGGGCCATCCAAGACTTGGCTCCTTTTGAAGCCTCATCAATAGACCTGATTTCATGCTCATACATTTTAACCACAGGGTGCTTGGTTTGAATACTATCAATGATTTGCTCCAAACCTAAGGTTTGGGCAGACAAACTGCTACTTGATATAAGTAACAGCAAGAAAAGGGTTTGCTTAATGGTTTGCATGGATCAATTCAATTTTACCTTTACGTTTTAATTCACGTTCCTTGATCATTTCAAAAACAACGGGTGTAATCAGCAATACATAGATGGTTGAACTTATCACACCTCCAATTAGTGGAATGGTAATGGGGCGCATAATATCACTGCCAACCCCAGTAGACCAAAGAATGGGGATTAGACCAAATAGCCCAACCAATACTGTCATGAGCTTTGGTCTTAGTCTTTTCACCGAACCTTCCATCACATATTTTCTAATAATGCTAGCATTTAAATTTTTGGTGTCATTGCCATGTTCTGCAACCATTTTTTCCATGGCTTCATTCAAATAAATTGTCATGAGCATGGCTGTTTCAATAGCAATCCCAAAAAGTGCAATAAATCCTACAGCTACGGCCACTGAGAGATTAACATGATAAGCATAGACCATGAAAATGCCGCCAACCAATGCAAAAGGAACGGTGAGCATGGTTACCAACGCTTCTTTTAAAGAATCATAGGTAAAGTACAAGACCAGAAAAATAATTCCAATTACAAAGGGTAGAATTAGCATCAAACTTTTCTTAGCCCTTATTTGGTTTTCCCATTGTCCACTCCATTCTAAAAAATAGCCCTTGGGTAGTTTGAGCATCATCTTGTTTAGTTTGTTCTGTGCGTCTTGAACCGTACTTCCAAGATCACGTTCTCTAACATTGAATAAGACGGTTCCGCGCAATAAAGCGTTTTCGGAATTAATCATGGGTGGTCCATCAGATAGACCAATCTCTGCAACGGCTTCTAATGGAATGGGGCCAAAATTCATGGTGGGAACTTGAATCCGCTTAAGCGATTGTAGGTTGTTTCTAAAGTCTTGTCCATAACGGGCATTCACACTAAAGCGTTGACGACCTTCAATTGTTGTAGTCAATTTCATTCCACCCAAAGCACTTTCAATG
>CALRXZ020000001.1:0-73258 GCA_943372255.1 Chitinophaga pinensis | reverse complement strand
ACAATACTTAACGGCAAATTTCTTTTGGAAGCAGATACCTGTTCAGTATTAACAGGTTCTAGACCTTTTTTAGAAGCATAAATGGTAAACTGCCCATTGGCATCAGGGATAATAAAAAAAGCATTTTCTGCAGCGGCATTTTCAATGAGCACACTGATGAGTTTAGACAATAACTTTTCTAGATTGATTTCTGAAGCAATGCTATTAGAAGCTTTGATAAAACTCTGAAAATCATTATCCAATGCTACGTGCAAACGTTGAGTAGTATAACCCTCTTTACCTGTAATCAAAAATGGATACTCCTTTTCTAATTGTCTAACTAAGAGTTTGGCTCCCCAAAAATTGAATTGGGTATGGGCATGTCTTATATAAGTTTTCTCCAACTCAACCATTCCTTGCTTTTGATAGCATTCGGCTAATGCTTTTGTAGCAATGCCCGCTGTCATGTATTGCTCATACTTGATAGCAGTATCAAAAGATTTCTGTAAATAAAATATGGTTTGGGCCGTTTGCTTTTTTCTTGCTGCCAACATACCCTTGAGTAACCAGGATTTTGCTAAATGGTTTTCTGATTGCTGTTTTGCCCATGATTGCATTAATTGAATGGTCTTACTAACAAATCTATACTCCCAAAAATGCAAAGACCTATCTAGCTTCAACATTTTCAAGGCCAAGAAAAAATGGTGTACCACAAAACTGTTCACCATGCCTAATTGATCTTTCATGGTAAGCATTAACTGTACCCTTTTTTTGGCTACTTCATAATTACCTGAAAAGAAATCATGCATTTCTTCCAAAATATGAATATGATTCAGGGCAGTATATTCTACATCCAAAAAGGCTTTTTCTTTTATACTATTAATATTGGGCAAGTGCTGTACCATGGCCTGACTAGGAAATTCTTCTCCCATCAAATCTTGAGTAAAGGCCCGCAAAATTTCAAAATATTCTAATGCATTCTGTTGCTTATTTGAAGCAACAATGGGCAATATTTCTGCCAATGATTCTAGCATTTTCTCCAAATTGGATTCAGCATAAAATCGGTTACTAAAATGGGTAATCAGGCTAAAAAAGGCAATGTTGATTTGACCAATCTGTCTACTAAAAATGTAATTCTCATATAACCGCTCACTACACTGCTTCCATGAAAGATGGTTGATGCCAATAAATGTGGCGTATAAGAATTCAGTTGTGGCAATGGAAACCGAATCAGAAAAACGCTCATTCATGGTTACTGCAATCTCATAGGTCTTTTGCGCTTCCTTGGGTTTATTACTATACATACTCAGTATAAAACCATAGCAAGCCAAACATAGACCAAACAAATCTGAAGCACCACTTTTAATGGATAATGAGAGTTGCTTAGAAGTGAGTTCTGGTATCATTTTGGGTGCATACAAATAAGCTGCCCCCATGGCATTCTGTAACAACTTAATTTTGACCAAAGCCACACTATCAGACACGGTTGGTAATTGCTCAATAAATGCCATGTCTTTTCCACGCATGTCTTTTTGCAAGCTTATCATGGAAAAAATAATTTTTGTCAAACTGGGCTGGGTACTAATAGTTAGATCTAAAGCGTGTAGAATTTCAGCTATTACTTGTATAGATTTTCTAAAATCCTGCTGTACAAAAAGTGCATTGGCATAGTAATATCCAAGATTCCCCAACTGCAAAGAAGTCAATTCCTTTTGTCTTAAAAACTGATACGTGCTTTCGCAAATATCAAATTTTAGTACAAGCGATGCCGCTTTAATGTACTCCATGTATAAATCAATCAATTCATCTGAACGTTGCTGCCAATCTAATGGTGTTAGCATCTCTATTAAATGACGGTAACAGCGAAAATTGACTTCAAATAGCGCAATCTTTTGTGCCTTTTCAATTCCCTTCCAAAGCATTTGTTCAAAAGGTTTGCAACACCTTGCTGGAACATTCAATAATTTGTCTAGCAATACAAAAAACTCTTCCTCCATTTCTGAAGATTCTGGAAGGCTAGTATAAGCGGCAATAATGGACAAATAAATCTCTTGTAAACTTGCATCTGGGCTATTACGCAAAAGAAAGGAAGCCAACTCCATTTCACTGAATGTATAGAATCCATGTTTACCTGCTGGCATTAATATGCCTTTGTGCAAAAGCTGGTCTAGTAAATTAATGGCAAGTCTTTCATTTTTAATGGCTGTTTTAACTACTTCAAACCAAAAGGTGTTTCCAAATGCAGCAGCATAAGTAAGTAAGATTAATTCTTCATTGGTAAGTCTAGAAATTAAGACCTCATAATAAGAAGCAGGATTATTGAAATTGATATTGGTACTAAGCGCAAGATCTTTATTCAGCTTCCAACAACCCTTTTCATAATCAAAAGCTAGGCCTCCCGTTTCAAGCAATTTTTCACATGCTTTGTCTATGAGATTCACCAAACCACTGGTTTTGGGCATTAACAATGCTGTGGTTGGTTCAAGGTCTTTTTCACATAGGCCTGCCATAGAAAGCAATTGAATAGTTTGGATGGCGGTTAGGGGCAGTAAGTTGATTTTTGCTTTTACAAAACCCTGTTCTTCTACATTCTGCCACTTGTGTATATAGGTTATTTGTTCCTGACTTAGTTTATGGTTTTCATAAGTAAAGATGAAATTGATTCTAGTTGCAGGAAACTCATTTAGAAAACCTTGAATAATTTTTAAAACAGGTGGGGCCGCATGATGAATATCTCTTAAACAGATGAGCAAACGCTTATCCATTGCTAGAAATGTTTTCAAAAATGTAGCAAAAGCATAGATCAATTGGTTCTGTAATTCCAAGGGACCTTCTTCCTTGTATTGTTTTACATAGGGAATAATCTGTTTTATGTCTGGGCAAATGTCAATCAAGATATTGGAAGCTGTTCCTAAATGTTCTTTACAGGCATTGATAAATGCATTCAACTCTTCTTGACTTTGTGAAAGATAATAATTGGTAATCTGGTCTAGAATATTTTTGAATGCATCATACGGTACAGGATCATCTTTGAGAAAAATGGCATCTACTACCAAATTTTTTCTATTGGCAACCAATTCACAAAAATGATTAACTGCATATTGTTTCCCCGAGCCTTTTACCCCTTCTACAAAAAACAAAAAACATTCACCCCCTTCTACTGATTGATGGTAATGGCTTTGAAAATAAGTTGCTTTATTTTCAAAAACAGATGGGAAATGATGGGTAAGTATAAAATGTTGTTGTTGTGAACTATTCACAATACCCAACTCTTCTTCTAAGTCTCCTTTTTCAAAAATTTGTTTGGCCTGTTCTATTGCAAACAATGCCGCTTCAGAACCCATTAATCTTTTTTGGGGATCCTTGTTTATTAAACCAGCAATGAGACCTGAAATGGCTTTACCCATAAAAGGGTTTCGCTCAAAGGCAGCAACCGGCTCAAAAGTGAGGTGCTTGTAAATGATACCCATGGTATCGTTTCCATCAAATGGCACTACCCCTGTGAAAAGTTTGTATAGTGTAGTACCAATGCCATACATATCTGTATAATAGCCAGGCTTTACATTATACCTACCAGTTTGTTCTGGTGCTATATAGTGAATCAATCCAATTGAAAGATAGCGCTCCTTTTCTAATAACCTAGGCTTTCGAGCATCGGATAAAAATGTCCATTCACTCAAGTGAAGTTGATCATTTTTATCTATTAGTAAATGGTGTGGGTTTATAGCCCCGTGTAAATACTTTGCCTTATGTAATTGAGCAACAATCTGTATTAATTGTTTGGCAATGGCAAAAGCTTTTCTAGTATATACTCGGTCAATTTGTTGGCTTTCTATCCACTGATCAAGTGATTGTAATTGAAAATAAGGATAATATAATCCAGCTTCCCCGTCTTTACCAATAGGCGTAAAAAAACGCCCATTTAAAGGGAGCATTTTGGCATTGTCCAATTCTTTATCTGCCATGCCAGGCCATGGAGACTTATAGGCTTTTAACAACACAACACTGCCATCCACCGTCTTTTGAAAGAAGTGAGCATGGATGGTTTCCAGCATTTTTGTTTCTTTTATTTTACCTAGATCCATGCGTTATTGATAGTGTGGAAATACTTCTTTTTTCATAAAAGTTTCCAGCCATTCCTTTTTTTCAAGGTTAGTGAATCTATTCAACACCTCTGTATAATCTTCTACAGGATCAACCAGATAATCTGCCGGTGATGGTTCGCAATCTGGAATCCATACGGAGTGTATGGTAAAAGCAAATTGGAGTGCATCATGCGCCATTTTACAAACAGGACCCTGTTTTAAATTTGCAGCATCAAAGAACCAAATTTCACGGGTATATTCATCTGCCACAAGATCTTCCGTTCCATTGACCATGGTACACAAGATATAACCATTTAGTTCTGGAGGCAAGTTGGGAGAAGCATTTTTCTTTGGTACAAACTGCAGGGATCTAAGGTTCTGGTTCATCTCAAAATGAAACCAGTCTTCAAATTCCATAGTAGCTGTATTCATTCTACTCAAACAGAATGGCACACCCTTCTTGGTATATTCCAACATTTTCTTAACCGGAATTTTTCGGTGTTGGTATTTGCTATACATTTTCCGAATAAAAGTGGTTAGCAGTCTATAGTCTAATCCGTAAGACTGCCAAAATATATAGGGAATTGTATTAGTAGGTGTATCAGCTGATGCCATGTCTCTAAAGGTATTGAGCCCTACTGCCCAAGTATGTGCTTCTTTGAGTTGGGTAGTATCGTCTCCCTCAAACCCCTTTTGCCAGATTTTTACGGACTCCCTTTGGGCACCAGTGTTTCCATTAATGACATACTTACCCGCTCTGCCAATATCCATTTCTCCACTGGCCATAAGGCCGATGGTATTTTCCAAAACCGGTTTGGTTGAATCAATGCCCAAGGTATCATAGGGTCTTACCCATTCTGCCGCACAGGATGCCGCATTATGCGATGTATAAATAGTAATATCATTATTAGGATTCTCATACTCAACAGAATAGTGCACGGTTTCTAAATCAACCATTACTTTTCGTGCTTTTACATCTGTTACACCCTCCACTAAATCAGCTCTTTTAACCAAATACAGAGGGGTATTAGGTTCCATGGCTTTTGCTACACACCAACGTATGATATTATTGAGTATGGGAAATTTTGGGAAAGGCATATTGGTCATAATATCCAGCGCAAACTTGAGAGAACTATCTACCAAAATGATAAAATCCTTGCTCAATGCGGTTTGGTGCATGGTCTGATAAATCACCAAATTTTTGCCTTCGGGGCCAACTATATTCCAGCTTTGTAGTTTTCCTTTACCTGTCCATTTTAGGATACTAACAGAATTGACCATTCCAAAAATGTCTTCCTGTTTCTCTTCATTGGGACTTGTATCATCTGCCTTTAATTGCTGCACATAGGCTGGGAAAACAAAACCCATGAAAGCCCTAGCAACGCCTCTAAATAATTTACCAATCCATCGCACAATAGATTGTAAAAAACGATAGACCTTCTTAAAAAAGCGATTGGTAACATGCCAAATTCTGGTAAGGTCTAAACTGAAAATACTGGTGAAGACCAAATTATTCATGTTCTTTCTAAAACAAACCGTAAAAAATTCCTGGGTCACCGGATCATAGCAAGGGTGTGCAGAGGATTGTATTAATTCAAAAACATCTTCTTGTATTACAAAGGACAATGATTCACTCCATTCTTTATTATAACCAATGGCAGTAAGCACTTTCATAGATTTTGGATCCACTTCAAAAGGACGTCCCGCATCAAAATTGACAGTAATCCTAGTATGCTGATCTCCTGGAAATTTAAAGGCAGCTATAGAGGTGTTTGCTTGGTTGCGAGATCCCAAAGTAGATGAAGTGCGTGCAATTCCTTTGCTCTTGAAAAAAATACCTTTTTTATAATAATCTGTTCCCCACTTACTTGCTTCATCTGCAAAATAACAAGGTGTTTTTAGCAGTGCCGATTTTACCCTTACTTTTCCGGGCACACTGCAATCAAATCGGAACAACATCCCGTCTCCATTAAAAACCATTTGCCCCCACTCTGGATTATCCGTTCCATCTGGGTTCTTTTTTGGGATGGGTGTACTACTGTTTACCGTTCCAACAGGGGAATTGATGAATACAAATCCATCCATGTCTGTTGGCACTTCGCCTTCTATACATTGCAAATCAACTTCTATCTCTTCTCTTGAAGCATAGGTTAGCGCTGTTTTTCTCATGAAAACGATTTAAGGGACTCAGTAAAAATGAGATTCAAATTAAGTAAATAATGATAAATAGGGGGGAGAATTCAAATATAACTATTGTACCAAGACCAACACATTTATCAAGTGTATTTTTTCATCTTGCTGAATTTCCAAGACTTCATTTATTGATACATGTTCCAAAAAGGAACTGATAAAGGATCTTCCCACCAAACGTTGAGGGGTAGATAGTAGAATGGTGGTACCCTTTGCTAAAAAATGATGGATCATTTTAAGCAATGCTTCAAATTGACTGGGGTCATAATTCACATCGCAGAGCAAGAGCGTATCTGCGTGAAGGTCTGAGGGCAACTGATGCCAATTAATTTGTTTGGCTTTTATGTTTTCAAACTGATTGAGTTCTATGTTTTTTTCCAACCATTGCACTGCGTCTTTAGCATAGTCAGACACAATGGTTTGCAAAGCAAATTGGCTTGCATAAAAAGCGGGAAGCCCCAATCCTGCTGCTATTTCTACTATTTTTTTGTCCTTAATATAGATAGGATTTGCTTCTAAGAATTGAATCATGGCCAGTGCAGAAGGCCATGCCCTTCCCCAAAAAGGGGCATCGCCGTAGGCATTTAATTGATGACTTGTTTGTAAGGCTTGAAAATTGGGCACCCAAATCTTTAATATTTGATTGCCCAATTTAAATTCCTGTAAGTCTGCTGCAATTGATTCCATAATCGCTCAAATGATGGTAAAATGCCTTTGATAGATTAGTTTCGCAAAAAATAAATTCCATGAGCGAACAAATCTTAACAAAGGGCCAGATCCATACTGCAAAGGGCATCATGAGTTTTGAACTCTACGATGATGACGCACCCATTGCTGTTGCCAACTTTAAAAAATTAATCAACGAAGGCTATTATAATGGTCTTACGTTTCACCGTGTGATCCCCAATTTCATGATCCAAGGTGGTTGCCCCGATGGTACTGGTGCCGGTGGCCCAGGTTATTCCATTCAGTGTGAAACCAGCGGAGCAAAGCAAATACATGACCGCGGCGTTCTGTCTATGGCACACCGTGGCAGAAATACCGGAGGTTCTCAGTTTTTCATCTGCCACAACCGTGCTGGTGTTAGACATTTAGATGGTGTTCACACTTGCTTTGGCAAACTCACCGATGGTTTGGATGTTTTAGACCAAATTAAAGGTGGCGATGTAATGACCAAAGTAGAACTGATCTAATTACAAAGTCTTTTTAGGAGGAAGGGCAAATGCCTTTGCCTCATGCTGAAACTCACCCTTGTGCGACCCATCGCAGAAGGGTTTGTTTTTACTAAGACCACAACGGCACAAACCCACTACTTCTCTTCCAGCTAAATCATAGACATTTCCTTCTCTGTCTACAATGCTAAAATCACCTTCTACTTTCATAGAGCCATTATCGTTAATCGTAATCTTGGTTGCCATATCTTTTTTGAGCGAAGATAACGGTTGATAAGCAATAGCAAACAGTTTAAGGTAGATCAACCAATTTGCGAACTACTTCACTAAAATAAGCTGCATTGCCTGGACCAAACCAATTCATGATCCTGGTTTCATAACCTGGCTCATCATAATAATTGTCTTTGGTAATATAACCCACATAGCCTCCATTAAAACTGGTAACCATTAATTGTTTACCCTTGGTGGCACCATAATCTGTTAGGTCTTTCATGAGCTCTCCACTAAAATCGCAGGGTAATCCCACCATGACCAAATTTCCTAGGCGCAACATTTTTACTTCATTGTCATAATCACCATAAAGCTTGGTCCATAGCCAATGTCTAAAACACCAGTCTTTTGCAAATCGCCATTGTGGCTCACGCATGGGTAAGTGTAGGGTCATGACTTGCAAATTTGGTTTTAGTGCAGTGATGTTCCTATTTTCTTGAATGGCAGTTTCAAGACCAGTTGCCAAATAAGATAATTGATCCCAATCTGTATTCCCTTCTTCTTCTGGACCCATGCTACCTACTGCCCCTGCCAAATACATGGCTTGGTCAAAACCAAGATGTTGCTCTAAGCCATCTACCAATTGACCTGGATAGTCTCTGCTCAAACGCATGACCGAATCACTCAGCGTGGTAGCGTGTGCTGCAAAAGAAGTAAGAATGGCTTTGGGTGCACTAGGCTCTAAGCCTTGTAAATAGATCATGCGCAGAAAAGGATCTTCTGTTCCTTTATCGCCTACCGTTCTATTTTTTACCAGTTCGGGTTTGGCTATGCTAGCATAAGACAATTGCATGGGCCTTGCTTTGCCTTTGGCGATGTTTACTGCATGGACAATTTTTGTTGCCAATTCCTGCACCATCAAGGAATCATATTTACCCGCAAACAATTCTCCAATATATCGCTTGCCCCATCCACCAATGCTATTGTGTGAGTGGGTGGCACCAATATAAACTTGCGAAAAATCTAATCCAATACTTGGCATCAACTGTTTTAAAACCAGGGTTAGCTCGGGTGGAATAATGAGTAAGTCACAACTAACAATGGCTGCTTGGGTTTGTCCCTGTTGCAAATAAATGGCCCTAGCATAAATACTATCATGAATGGTTAAGTAAGGCTTGCCTTCTCTTTTGCCATAACCCGCAGTGGGCATAGGTTTGGCGGGAGTGATATTGGCTTTGGACCAACCTGCCAGCAATATGGTGCTGGTGTCTATTTTGGGAGCATGTTCTTTTGCACTATCTAATAAAGCAAGCATTTCTGCATGAAATCCTGATTGCTCAAAAGGTGTCCTATCGGCCCTACGAATAAACAAGGGCAGTAAGATCATCATCAGCGCTATCAGCAACATGATGCTTTTTACCAAGACTTTCAACAATTTCATGGATGCTTATTTAGATGTTTGGTTAGTTCCATATGCAAATTGCTCCATCATCTCCATTGATTGAATGGCATCTGCAGCAGAACAAGGGTTGTCTGCATTTCCTAAAAAGTATGGGACAATTTTTTCAATCATGGGTTGTTGAATATGCTGTGGAGGTTCAAATTTTTCTGTTTCAATCATTCCATTGCGCTCAATGGTTAATTCATGCCCAAATACGGCAAAACGTAAACTTCCTGTTGAACCTTGAATTTCAAACAAATCTTCTTCCTTTCCCGCTGGTGTGGTAAAACACCAAGTTCCATTAAACAATACCTGATTGGGTAATTGTGCAACTCCAACCACCAAATCCTCAGCTGCATACAATCCGGCTTGGTTTACAGCTATACCAATAGAATCTGTTGGTTTACCCAAAAAATGGATCAGCAGGTCTAATTGGTGTGGAGCTAAATCATAGAATAATCCAGCACCAGCAAGTGCGGGATCCACACGCCAATTATTCCCAGTTTTGGCAATCATGGCAGATTGGTCTGGTTGTAGCAAACTGATTCTTGCAAAACGAATATCTCCAATAGCTTGCTGTTCTAGCAATTCCTTGACTCTTATAAAAAGAGGTAATGCCCTTCTATAGTGTGCTACCACCAATTTTATACCTGTTTCTTTTGAAACTTGTTCCATGCGTCTACATGCTACCAAATCCAATGCCATGGGCTTTTCTACATACACAGGTTTTCCAGCTTGCATGGCCGCAATGGCATATTCCTCGTGTTGTTTGGGTGGAGTAGCAATATAAATAGCATTGATTTCTGGGTCTTTGATCAATTCAATGGCATTGTTATACCATTTAGGTACAGCATGTCTTTTTGCATAATCTTCCGCTAGACTTGCGTCTCTTCTCATCACAGCTACCAAGCTACTATTAGCTACTTTATTAAATGCAGGACCGCTTTTTACTTCTGTTACATTGCCACATCCTATGATGCCCCATTTTATGGAATTAAGTTTTTCTTCTGAATGTAGATTTGCAGTATTCATAATACAAACATATCCAAATCAATCCTTGATTAATATTTCTGTGTGCAACAGTTTTCCATTTTTGTCATATAATCTTAAAAGATATGAACCCCTGATAAGATTTCCCATGGGCAAACTACCACCATTGGAAAGACTGTTCTGCTGCAATATCAATTTACCAGACACATCATACAAAAGCGCTTTCATTGTGGTGATACCATTTAACTGATACTGAATATGTAATTCACTATGTACCGGGTTTGGAAAGGTTTTAATAAATTGGCCTGCACTTAAATTAACTAGGGCAGTTGGAATATAACTGGTAGCCGAAGATAGGGTTGAGCTACAACCACCTTGAACTATTTTTACAGAATAATTACCACTGGATATGGGTTTGATTTTCTGAGTAGTATCAGTCATAAGCACATTGTCTTTGTACCAAGTATTATTATACAATGATGATGATACTAAGAAGTTGTCAATGTCTTTAGTAATGGTAGGTGTAGCTATAGTATTGCAATTAACCGTAACAGGAATTCGCTCAGAAACCGTCCATTTTTCAGTGGTTGCTGTTTCTGCAATTGACACGGTGATGGCTGCTAGTCCATTAAAACCTGAAGCCCCATAAACTATCACAGAATCGCCCCGCACAATGGTTTTTAGATCGGCAGTTTCTGCAGTTGCTGTTAAAGACAATTGCGTATTTGCGGTATTATAATCGTTGAAATCGCGATAGCTAATTTTTAACCTTAGCGTATCAAATTTTGTAAAAGATTTTGCGCCAATAGAATCCATGGTTGGATATCTATTAATACTTCTATTGATTTTATAAAAGGCTGCAGTCTTTCTAGGAAAAACACCTGTTGTCAAATCTCTTGCAGCAACAACTATTCTATCTCCTGATGCACTTGCCCATCCGGATTGTGATTGTTCTCCTGATCCTGCTCCCATATAGGTAGCACGATTAGCCAAACTGTTGCCACCATAACGGGAATACACATCTACCGTTCTATCAGCACTTAAAACAAAACTTCCATTGAGAATACTATGCTTCACAGAATTACTTCCTACACTTGCAATGGCCCTGCCCGATGTTCTTTCGGTTACAATTGGTCCAAAGCCAAATACCGGACCAGTAAATGAACTATCTACAGTTGCATCATATCCAAATGAACCTGCAAAGTATTGTACTGCACCATCGGAATCTCTAATTACGGTTCTATCTTTTGACTTGGTTCCAGTAATCACGTAACCGTTGGCAATGACTAATCCATTTACAAATGGCCATCCACCTATATAGGCCTTCCAAACCAAACTACTGTCTGCAATTTTATACTTTCTCAAATACATGTCTCCACAACCAGCATATACATATTGGTCATTGTCAGAAAAAACAATCTTCCTAATTTGTCCAATATCCTTATTGCCATTTGCAAAGTCTGCTGGATTACTCCATAGAAGTGTTCCACTATTACCATTGTTTTTATAGACAGAAAATCTACCACTTCCAGTAGTTCCCATGGCTATATAAGTTCCAGTTGAGGAAATGGCAACTTCTAACCCTTCTTGTATTTGTTGGTTACCTCTTAAACCCCATTTTTTTTGTCCTGTTGTTCCATCCAAAACACCCACCCAATCTACTGTTGGATCATTTTCTAATCCACTTTCTCTACCTTTTTGGTTAATCATATAAACTACATGTTTACCATCTTTACTCACGCCTCCACCCCAAGATTCTGTAGGCAAAGCAAATTCCCAAAGCTTGGTTCCAAAGCCCGCCCAGTCTGCTTTGTACTTGATAATTTTTGATTTGGCCCTATTGGCATTGCGTTCAGTATTAGTAGCTCCGAACCAGTTTTCTTGGCCGGGGAATACCGTAATTGTGCTATCGCCAGGCGCAAAAATCGTTCTCCAAAATCCTACTTCTGTTTCATGCGTGATCACAGAGTCAATGGTAAACGATGCTTTTCCATAGGGCAGAACCGTTGCTCTTAATGTATCATTTGATGCGGAATTTGGCACTACAATGGTTGTTGCAGGTACTAATAAAGAAGTATTTGTAGAATTGAACTTTGCTTCAATTCTATAATCAGATCTAGGGTCTACCGTGATATTAAATCTATAATATCTATTTCCGATACTATCAACTGTTGTAATAGAGGAAGGGGTATTGGGATAAAAGGCCCAGGTTAGTCCATTAGTTGCAATGGATACTGTGTTTAGCGAAACAAGACTTTTTATATATCCAGGTATAATAAATTGTCCTCTTAAACTTTGTGTGGCAGAAGTTTGAATGACAGCAATTTGTGTTTGTTGTGATTGAGATCTTTGAACAATCACCAAGGGTTGGATAATGGTATCTGCTAGCGCGATGGTACCATCGGGTAAACCATCCGGACCATAAAAGGTAGAATCGTAGGCAAATATGAATCTGACTAATTTATTGTTATTGCCATCATTGATACAACTACACTCTCTCCATCCACTTGACCATCCTTGAACAATGGTAGTATCTCTTGAAGCCAAGTTTACTGAACCACCATTTGGGAATGCTGCAAAACCGCCACCACTTAAAGTAGGCACAGAACTATCTGCATTTAATCCCGTGTAACTGACCCTAACATTGGTCTTAGCGTTAGGACCAATATTTTCCACTTTTACTCGGTGATTGGGCTCGTTGTCTATAGCCGGTTGTAATAAAGTGCTGCTGACAAATGTATATCGCAGACCCAATCTACCCGTTTTGGTAACGGCAGCAGGACTAGAAGGCAAGGCAGCAAAGGGTTGGGAAATGGCTTCTGAACAGATAATCATTGCCAATAAGCAGTAAAAAATTCTCATGAATCTAGCATTGGTATTTGGTTGTCAAATACAATCACTAAAAAGTAGTGATTGGGTATAATTCATGGGATATATCTATAAACAGTCTTAAAATACAAAATATTGTGTCAACTATAAAAGCATGCTTCTCTTCCTCACCCTCTTTAATCGGGTTCTGACCTATATTCAGCTGCTTTTAATGAGTGTGGCCAATGGCTTTGTATACCTTTATTCAAAGTACTGTTATGAATAGGTACAGAATTGGTTGGGTTTGCTGCTTTTGTTATTTTTTATTTTCCTATACCAGTATTTTGGCCCAACCAAAGGCCAGCATTAGTGGAAAATTGGTAAAACAGAATAACCCTATTGCTTTTGCAAGTCTGTTGCTTTATGCTTCAAATGACTCATTAAAACCCATTTCCAATACCATTTCTGATAGCTTAGGCTTTTTTGAATTAAGCGGTATGGCTGTTGGAAAGTATCATTTAAATATCCGCTCTATTGGCTTTTTACCCAAAACATTGGATCTAGAAATTACATCGGCCAACAAAGTCCTGAACCTAGGAAACATCAACTTGAATGATGCTGGTGAAACCCTCAAATCAGTTACTGTAACTGCTGAGAAAAAACTTATACAAAGAACTAGTCAGGGTTTTGTAGTCAATGCATCAGCGAGTATCACTCAACTTGGAGGTACCGCTACTGATTTACTTAGAAATACTCCTACTGTTTTGGTTGATGCCGAAGGTACTATTACCATGCGAGGTAAAACGCCTATGATCCTGATCAATGGCAGAAATTCTAGTATTACAAACACAGACCAAATTGCTGCTTCTTCTATTGAAAGTATAGAAATCATCAACAGTCCTGGTGCCAATTATGATGCCGATGCTGAAGGTGGCATTATCAATATCAAATTGAAAAAAGGCAAACAATCAGGAACCAATGGGGCATTGGCAATTGGAACTGGTTTTGGTGCTAAGGGAAGGGTGAATAGTTCACTTTTGCTCAACCATAAAACCGAGAAATGGAACTTGGGACTAGCTTATGACAATCGGTTTGCGGGTAGGGACCGTACTATTGATGGTCTCAGAACCAATTTTAATTCTCCAGATCAATATCAAATAAGACAATTTAGATTTGATGATCGTCTTGAGTCTTTACAAAATCTAAGGTTAAGTGCCGACTATTCCCCTAGCAAAAATACCAGCCTAGGTTTTGAAGCCATTTTTAGCGGTGAAGGTCAGGACAATAATGAAACTCTTACCAGTACTACCACTACATCTGCCAATAAATTCAATACAAAATCTCAAAGACAGTCTATTGAGATTGCTAGGTCTAAAATTGCTGAGTATGCTGCCAACTTTAGCCATAAATCTATTGGAACAGGAGCATTGCTAACTGCCAATGTTAGTAGTTCTTTTAATATGGATAGAGAGAATACCGATATCAATTCTATCAACTTAACTGAAAATGGTTCTCAGATTGGCAGCATCTTTTATCAGAAAACACATAACTATGAAGATGCACTAGTGGTGAATATGAAAACAGATTATTCTTATCCATTGTCTAATCATTCAAAAATAGAAACTGGTTACAAAGGCATTATTCGTTCTTTAGATGCAGATTTTCAATCTTATGATTTAACCAATGGCATTTATGTTCCTAACGCAAAAGCAAGTAATGTTTTCCAATTCCGTGAGCAGGTGCACGCAGCTTATGTGCAGATTAGTTCATCCGTTGGTGAGAAAGGGAACCCGCGTTTTAAATACGATATTGGTTTGAGAGCAGAAGCTATTAATAATAATGGAAAAACCATTAGTCAAAATGTAGCTTTTGACAACAAGTATTTTAATCTTTTTCCAACTGCCAGTTTGGTGTTTTACAACAGTGCAGAACAGTTTTGGAAAATTGGTTATAACAGAAGGATTAATCGCCCTGGCTTTGGACAATTAAATCCCTTCATAGATATTACTGACTCATTAAACCAACATGGTGGTAACCCCTATTTAAAACCAGAATTAGTAAACGCGTTTGAACTTGGTTTTAGTAAAGAGTGGTCAAATTATAGTTTTTATAGTGCCTTGTTTTATAGAAATGCTACCAATGCTATTAGGGAGCAGACAATAGTACAACCCAATGGAGTGGCTATTAGAACCCCTGTAAACTTTGGCAATGCCACTACTTATGGATTAGAAAATATTTTTACGGCTAAGCCATTTAAAGTTTACGATTTTAACCTAAGTCTTACACTATTCAAACAACAGTATAGTGGGGAGAATGTAAACACAGACTTAGTAACAGATGTATTTAGTTGGAATGGCAAGTTCATCAATAATTTTCAAATTTGGTCTGGAGGTAAATTACAAATAACAGGGATTTACAATTCCCCAATTGCCGCTCCTCAAGGTGAACGATTGGCCAATTATAATGTAGACATGGGCTTTCAACAAAAACTAGGCAAGGGAAATAGCAGGTTAGGTTTGGTAATAACCGATATCTTCAACACTTTACAAAATGGTAGTAATACATACGGCACCAATTTTAGTGGCTATAGAATTTCAAAATCAGATACACGTGCCGTCATGCTAACCTATGCCCTCACATTTGGATCTAGTTTCAAAGAAAAATTAATGGAGAACAAATTCTCTATAGAGTAATCTGCATTCCTTCTTCTGCTACTTGGAATCCTTGTTTGATTAACATTGCTTTTTGCGGAGACCATTTTTTAATCAATGGATTGGTATGATTAAAGTGGATAAAACAGATTTTGGATTTTTCCTTTTGAGAGAAATTGGCAAATCGTTTAACAGTCTCCTCTACAAAGGGATGTGGCACTTCTTTCATATCTCTATTTGGCAGTTCCCCATTTTGAAAAAACGTGCCATCAATCAAGGCCAAGTCTACAGACTTAACCATTGCTTCAATCTGTTCTTGCCATTTTTCCCATTTATCTATATCTGGGATAAATAATATTGACTTTCGGTTTGATTGTATTACAAATCCAATAGTCTCCGAGAACTCATCTCTATGTGGTACTAAAATTGGTCTAACAGATAGCTGATCATCCAGTTTGATGGATTGTTGGTGTTGAATAGGTTTTAAGACAATATTGTTCAACTGCACCAACTGGCTCCAGGGTCCATTATTTCTTAAAAACTGCTCCATTCTAGGCATGGTATATACTGGAATATTGGATGCTCCAAGCGCCTCCCTTCCCAAAAACTGCAAACCAGTATAATGACCCATATGGGCGTGAGAAATAAAAATCCCTTCTGGTAATTGAAATTTTTTTGGTTTGATTTCATTTTGAAGCAGGTCAATCTGCATAGTCATATCAGGGGTTGCTTCAAAAAGCCAGTATTGCTGATTATGCACCAAACCAAGTGAAACTACCTTTTTCCTAGTCTCTTTTCCTTGCTTAATAGCAGAACAACAAGCTTTAGTACAACCCAATTGTGGATAGCCACCATCTTGTGCAATTCCAAGTATTTTCAAATAAATGGAATCTTTACTAAATGAGCCTTTTACTATTTCTTTTGATTGTGAAAAAGATGAAAAAAAACAAAACAATAAGCCAATTTGTAAAACATATTGGATTGAATAATATTGATTTAAGAGATTTTTATTTTGAAAAGACATCACTTAATTAGTTTGGTAATTATTTTTTCACCCGATCCATTTTTAATTACTAATAAATAAACTCCAGAAGATAAATAAGACAAATTCTGGTCAATTTGATTCAAGCCTGCGACCATTAATTTCTTTGTAGAAAAAACTAACTTACCATTTACTTGAAATAATTCCACACTTATCTCTTGCTCTTCTTTTGCTAAAATCTGAATTACAGAACGGCTATTGATAGGATTGGGAAAAACATTTATCTGCATTGTTCCTGTATTAGACTCAGGCCAATTAGGTTTAATTTGTTTGGGTAAATTTTGATCAATCCATAATAATCTTTGATCTAGCCATACTTTCAAATAGCTTATTTCTTCAGTATATGAATTTGGTATAGGATTGGGGTTTGGCCAAATATATTGACCCAAAATGGGCCAACGTTTAAAATGCCTTTGTCTTGCTTCATCGGTTAATTGAACAATTGAGTCAATTACTTGATTCAAATTAGCTGTTTTTAATACAGTAGTTCTTTGCTGAGTCCACCGCTTATGCAAATCTTTAACATAGTTACTATCTGTAAACAATTTTTCCCACCAAAACGGTACAAGACCAGCGCCATCACCAGGACAGACATAATTGAATTGAAATGCCCATCCATTCACATTGCTTCCATTACAATAATTGGCGTTTCTAAATGCCAAATCATAATCCCATACAGGGCCCGCCTTTATTAAGGAATTTTTGCTATCTCTATCTTTATTAAAATAACTACTTAGTCTATAGCCATCAACATTTCTACTAATTTCATTGACAATAAAATAATCCATAAATGAATTCAAGTCTGCATATTTTCTTACACCAATCAAAGGGTCTTGAAAATTGCTACTATTCAATGCCGCTTCAAAATCATCTACTTGCTTTTTGATATAGGTTTTTTGTTGTTGAACTATATCAGTCTCTTTTGGATAAACATATGAGAAATGGGGAAAGCTTTGATTCATTGACTTTAGTGCAGGAAAAGAAGAATACCAAGCATTGGGTTGTTTGTCCAAACTAAAAATATATCCACCCGTCAAAGCATCACCATCAATATCCGATTTTTTCATTTTCACAATACCAACTCTTCCAGGTTTGATTTTTTCCATTAATACATAGAAACCCTTATAATCATTATCTAGTATTAATTCAACATACCTACATCGCGCAGCATACCTTCCCAAACTATTACTAATGCCATAAGCAAGTACATTACGCATCAAAGTTTTGTCTGTATATGGCGCATATAATACCCAGTCGCTTTCTGATGGCATTCCCAATAATGATTGATTATTACTTGAACCATCCGCCAAACGCAATTCAATACTATATGATTTCATAGGAAACATCTGCGATGACTGACCCCTTATTTCAATACCAATTTTCCCATTGTAATGGTTAAATGCATCAGTCAAAGCATTTCTCTGTCCAGTGCCATTGTAAATAATTCCTAGATCTGCCGTTATTTTAGGATCATCCAAAATGGTCTGTCCACCGGTATTAATAACCACAATAGGCAAGTTAGAGCTTGTTAATAAATTTTGTTGTGCAAACAAATTAACAAATACTAGTACTTGAATTACTAGTAATACTATTTTCTTACTATAAGGAAAATACACTCCCATCTGCTTGATTATTTCTACAAAAGATTATTGTTTAATCTATGACCCAGGAGCATTTTAACAGTAAATCTTACAAATACAAGGTATTAATCTATTAATTATCTCCCTTAAAACTAACCACCTTTGCATTAATACTTAACTAATGTTTTCAATACATATTAAACATTCCCTTTTCAAATTTAGCAAATGATATCAATAAAAAAAGAAGGCATTGTGCTTTCTAAAAGCCAATTGGAATTTGAAGAAGAAGGGGTTTTGAATCCCGGCGTTATCAAAGAAGCTGAAACAGTACATATGTTTTATAGAGCTGTTGCTTCCGGAAATTATTCCACCATTGGGTATTGTAAATTCACCGGCCCCTTAACCTTGCTGGAAAGAAACAATGAACCAATGGTGGTTCCTGAATTTGATTATGAGTCTCATGGAGTAGAAGATCCTAGAATTGTAAAAATAGAAGATACTTATTACTTAAGCTATACTGCTTATGATGGTATTAATGCACTTGGTGCATTGGCCATTTCAAAGGATTTAATTCACTGGGAAAAGAAAGGAATAGTTGTTCCTCAGATTACTTATACAGAATTTCAGGATTTGGCTGGTTGTAATGTTGGCCTCAATGCAAAATATCCAAGGTATAATGAACACAATAGGGTACTTGAGCTAGATGAATTCCAGGATCGATTACTTTGGGATAAGAATTTGATTTTCTTTCCAAGAAGAATAGAAGGAAAACTGTTCTTCCTTCATAGAATTAAACCAGATATACAAATTGTAGCAGGCGTTGAAGAAATTACTGATTTAACACCTGCATTTTGGAAAAATTATTTACTGAATTTTGATAGTTGTATAGTACTAACGCCTAAATACCCGCATGAAGTAAGTTATGTTGGTGGTGGCTGCCCCCCAATTGAAACCAAAGACGGATGGTTAATTATTTATCATAGTGTGCACGACACTATTAACGGTTATGTATACGCTGCTTGTGCAGCCTTATTAGAATTGAACAATCCACAAAAAGAAATTTGCAGGCTCCCATATCCTTTATTTATACCAGAATTAGAATGGGAAAAAAATGGAGAAGTAAATAATGTGTGTTTCCCAACTGGGACAGCCTTATTTGAAGACAGACTATATATCTATTATGGTGCAGCAGATTCACGTATAGCAGCTGCTTCTGTTAGCCTGTCTGAGTTAATGTTAGAATTATTAGAATATGCTACTAAATAAACAACTTTATATCAACCCAAAAATATTGAGTAAATTTATACTAATAACGTTTTATGTGGTTGAAGTACCTATATGTTTTTCTTGCCAGTGCTGCAGTAGATATTGTGCCTCTCCCGCTTCCACCAGCATTTGTAGTAATGATTTTATTACAAATTCATTTTAATTTAGAGGTTTGGCCCGTTATCATCATTGGGGTTGCTGGTTCTGTATTGGGTAGGTATATACTTACTTTATATATTCCAAAAATTGCCCATCGAATTTTTAAACCTGACAAGAACGAAGACGTACAATACCTAGGAAAAAAACTCAAAGAAAAAGGTTGGAAAAGCCAAGTGGCTATTTTGAGTTATTCCTTACTTCCACTGCCCACTACTCCATTATTTATTGCCGGTGGTATGGCTAATATGAAACCCATTTACATTATTCCCGCCTTTATTGTAGGCAAATTTATCAGCGATGCCATTGCCGTTTTTATGGGCAAATTTGCTACAGAACATGCCAATGAAGTTTTGGATGGTGTAGTTTCATGGCAATCCATTACAGGATTTTTGTTTGGACTTTTTTTGGTGGCGTCATTTCTTTTTATTGATTGGCGCAGTCTATTAAGAGATCGCCGGTTCAGGATCAATTTAAAAATTTGGAAATAATTAGTTTTTTTGACCAAGATTAATCTTGTGCAACCCCTTCAATCTTTTTGTTAGAGTAATTATATTTTTGGCAAACTATACCCATTATGATAAGGCTTCATGAGATAATCTTTATTTACTTGCTGATCAGTAAATTCCATTTTGGACTTATCCCATTGTAATTTCTTCCCAGACCTAAATGAAATATTCCCCATTTGCGCCACAGTAGCCACATGTGCTCCGTCTTGGATGGAACAATGCAAATCTTGCATCTTCCTAGATTTGACTACGTCTACAAAGTTCACCCAGTGTTTTTCTAATCCATTATCTGAAGATTTTTGGAATGGAACACTCACTTTGTTTTTGCCTTGTTTTTCTTCAATTACTTCCCATCCACCTCTATTTAGAATAAGGGTACCATTATTACCAATAAATGCTATTCCATGGTCTCTATTATAAGACCCATTATCAATACCCATAGCTGAATCCCATACCAAGTTGAAGTCTTTGAATTCGTATAATGTTGTTAAGGTATCAGGTGTTTCTTCTGCTAATTCTGGATAGGCAAACTTTCCTCCCATTCCATCAATGGTTTTGGGCAATTCGGCCTTCATGCCTATTAATGCATAGTCCAATAAATGAACACCCCAATCGGTCATGAGTCCACCTGCATAATCCCAGAACCACCTAAAATGAAAATGAAACCTACTTG
Organism: Chitinophaga pinensis; assembly: GCA_943372255.1. Lineage (GTDB taxonomy): Bacteria > Bacteroidota > Bacteroidia > Chitinophagales > Chitinophagaceae > Sediminibacterium > Sediminibacterium pinensis_M. Next base: position 52,506 of record CALRXZ020000001.1, on the reverse strand, counting down.
CATTAAATGGCAATGTTTTAGCTGGGCCCAACCATTGTTGGTAATCTACACCAGCAGGAGGGGCTGAATCTGGAACAACAGGCTGAGGTCGCATCCAGCCTTGGTAGCACCAAACCTTGGTCATGCGAATATTTCCTAGTTGACCACTATGTACATAATCTACAGCATCTTTAAAATGTTGTTGGCTTCTTTGCCATTGACCAGCCTGTACCACCCGATTGTATTTTTGTTGGGCAGCTACCATGGTGCGGCATTCTACAATTGAATTACCAACTGGTTTTTCTACATAAACATCTTTACCTGCTTGACAGGCATGAATCATTTGTAATGCATGCCAATGATCAGGAGTGCCTATGATAACTGCATCAATATCTTTTTGTTCTAATAGTTTTCTATAGTCTTTGTACACTTTAATGGAGGAAACATTGGTTCCCTTATCCGATAACTCTTTTAATCTTTTTTGAATCACCGATTCATCTATATCGCAAACGGCTACTAGATTCACACCAGCCACTTTTAAGGCAGCCCTCACATTACTCCATCCCATTCCATTAATGCCAATGGCACCAATATTCAACTGGTCAGAAGGCATGATCCGGTTTTTGAAATAGGCAAATGCGCGGTTATCAAAAGCAGAAGCTAGTGCAGCTCCTCCCATTAATAGCGAGGACTGCTGGAGAAATTTTTTGCGAGAGCTCATTTGGGTTGACTTTAATGGTAAGAATTGTTAGAACTACAATTTACTAATTCTTCTTTAAATCTATGTCAACTTTGCCAATATGCCTTTTTACACTAAACCCCTTGTTTTCTTACATATTTGGTCAAGATCACAATGGTTTGTCCCTCTATTTTACCTTCAATTTGTTCTGTATTGTTTTCAACTAATCTAATATTCTTGACAACAGTTCCCATTTTGGCATTTAAGGTAGACCCTTTTACATCCAAAGACTTAGTCAAAACAATGGTATCTCCCTGTAACAGTTGCGTACCATTACTGTCTTTATGTAAATCTACAGAAGCGTCATTTTCATGGTCACCAGTTGCTTTGGCCCAAGCAAGATTTTCATCTGTCAAATAAATCATATCTAATAAATCAGCAGCCCAACTCTCTTCTCTTAACCTATTCAACATGCGCCAAGCCACAACTTGTACCCCCGGAACCTCGCTCCACATAGCATCGTTCAGACATTTCCAATGGGCTTGGTCTAGGGCAATCTTTTTATCAATTTGACTTAAGCAATTGGCACATACTGCCATGCAATTATCATGACTGGTTTTATCCTGAGGCGGCACTTCATAAACGCTTACAGATGCAGTTGATGCACAGAGCTCACATTTGTTATCACTTCTTTTGAGGATTTCCGCTTCCAGTTTCATGTTATGATTTTGAGGCCGCATGTTAATCAATATAATTACCTCAAGTCTATTTTATTCTAATCTCAATGCAGTGTATACTTCTCTGCCAATTGCAAATACGCTTCTACTTGACTGTTGGCCCAATTTTCATCATTACCCAATTCTCTTGCCATAATTTCAGCAACAGGCCTAGCAATTCTTATACTTTCTTTTGCATCTAATAATAAGGTTCTGGTTCTTCTAGAAAGTACATCTTCCAATGTTCTAGCCATTTCATGTCTAACGGCCCAGACTATCTGCACTTCATGTATATGTAAAGATTCACTGATCCAATTATTAGGAGATTCCTTCATCAACTTGCATAAGCTAGTTGCTTCAGAACCATAAAAATAAAAAAGGTCATCCCAATCTGTGGTTATTGAAGAACCATGAATGGGAAGTGTTTTTGTTACGGTTGGTCTTGAAGACCATTGCAACTTTTGCTCTATTCTATTGACCATGTCTTCACCCATTTTACGGTAAGTGGTCCATTTTCCACCAATAATGGTAAATAAGCCTGAAGGCGATACTAATATTCTGTGGCCTCTGGAAATTTCTTTGGTTTTCTGTTTTCCCTGTTCCGGAGATGCCAGTGGTCTAAGCCCAGCAAATACACTCAAGACATCTGCCCTAGTTGGCTTTTTGTTTAAATAAAGACCTGCAGTATCTAAAATAAATGCTATTTCTTTTTCTAAAGCGATAGGTTCTAAGGAAGCGTCATTAACAGGAGTATCCGTAGTACCAACTACCAGTTTTCCATGCCAAGGAACGGCAAAAAGCACCCTTCCATCACTGGTCTCAGGAATCATTAGCGCTTCGCTTGAAGGATAAAAAGACTTGTCCAATACAAGATGTACACCCTGACTTACACTCAAGGTTTTCCTATTATTTGGGTTGTCCATTTGAAGTATCGCATCAGCAAATACACCAGTAGCATTAACTACGGATTTTGAATGAATGGGATAACCAATCCCCGTTTCCATATCTTTTAATGTAACACCGCAAATTTGCTGTTCTTGGTTTTTAAGTAAATTGACTACGGAACAATAATTAATGGCATAACCACCATGATCCCAAATGGTCTGTGCTAAATTCAATGCCAGTCTTGCGTCATCAAATTGACCATCATGATAAACAACACCCCCTACCAAGTTTTCTTTTTTAATTCCTGGCATCAAGGCCAATGTCTCTTCCTTTGAAATAAAATGTGAAGAACCCAAACGCATTTTTCCAGCTACCCAATCATAACATTTTAAGCCAATGGTATATTTTATCCGCTCCCACAGAGAATAAACTGGTATTATAAATAATTGATCTTTGACTAAATGTGGGGCATTTTGATATAATCTTCCTCTTTCAATACTAGCTTCTCTGACCAATTTGATTTCTCCATTGGCCAAATACCTAACCCCCCCATGCACCAATTTTGTACTTCTACTAGAAGTGCCCTTGGCAAAATCGGATTGTTCAACTAATAAAACAGCATAACCACGGGTAGTAGCATCTAGTGCAATCCCCAATCCTGTAGCACCACCCCCAATAACCACCAAATCCCAAATTTTGTCAATTTTCTTGATTTCATTAATACAATTGACTCTTTGATCATTTACGCCACTAATGTCCAAATTTGCTTCTTTCATAGTACTTTGCAAATGTTCCAATAGAAACTATCTATGAAACATTTTAATCTATATGAAAATAATTAAAATAATTAGAGATTAGGTTATTATAGAATAAATTGTAAAAGCAAGATCAAGATTGTAGATGATTTGCCTTTAATCTAACTGTTTGATTTTGAAATTGCCATATAAGAAATACGATTACAATGCAAAAGAATCTGAAACAAATTTTGTTTATAGGATACTTGTTATGTTATATGCATTTTAGTGCATTTGCACAAAATGATAGTTTGCAAACATTGATTAATAAAATTGCCAACAGCAGTAGTGAAAATAAAGCCGCTACTCTTTACCAAATTTATGAGATAGCCAATCATCAGGACAATGAAAACTTAATTGCTTTTTTTAAAGAATCCTTGGAAAAAGCATCCGTTGCAGACTTTTCACCGAGCTTACTAAATGATATGTTGTTTTATTATTCCGAGCAAGTTAAAGCTAGAAAATTAGAACAACCATTTTTAGTTATGTTGTTGATGCTAGAAAATAATACCAATTTTTTAAAACCAGCTTTACAAATCCAATTACAATATTATTACGCCAGTTATTTCTATCATTTAAAAGAATATTACTATGCAGAAAAATACTGCAAACTATATCTGAAAAACGCTAAATCTATATCATTGACTCATGAGCATGATAAAGAGATACTAAATATAATGACGATATCTGCCTTGATTGATCAGAATCAAAACAAATTGGAAGATGCTATTAATAAATTTAAAGTCATCATTGACAGTGCCAAAGCAAAAAAACAAGATGCCTGGGTTGGGATTAGTTTTGGCAATTTAGCTTATAGTTTAGTACTTAATAAAAGGTATGATGAAGCTATTCCACTTTTTGAAAAAGACATTTTATTAAGTAAACAATCTTTTGAATTAGGAAGTGCCATCAATTCAGAAATTGCCCTTGCTGAAATTTATCAGGCAAAAAAGGACAAACAAAAAGCTTTTCAATATGTTGATAGTGCAAGAAGTCATATAGACTTATTGACAAAAATTAATTTTAAAAATTTTAGATACTTTTTAAATGAGCGGTATAGTGTAGCAAAAATTTTGGGGATGCTCTATTTTGAAGAAGCCGACTTGATTAATTCTAACAAATATCTTGCCCAATCAATAGTATTAGGCGATTCCTTAAGCCAATTAAATAGGATTGGAGATTTTACAGATGTTTTACAAAGTTTTCAGTTTGACAAACAAATGGCTGAAGTTGGTGAGTTGAATGCTAAAATCAAAGAAAAACAACAACAGATTAATCAAATTATTTTAATTAGTATTATCCTTGGCCTCACATTAATTGCTATTCTATTCTTAGTTAGGAAGGTTTCAAAAGCTAACAAAAGTTTGAATGAAAAAAACAACATCATTAATGAACAGAATCACAGATTAGAGAAAGCCAATGCCGATAAGGATCTTTTATTTTCTATTATCAGCCATGATTTAAGAGGGCCAATATCTACCATTCAAGCTTTGATGAAGGCATTTTCAGAAAAAAGGATTCCATTTAAAGATTTTGAAACCCTACTTCCTGGAATTGTCAAGAATACGAATAACCTAAGCAATACTTTGGATAATTTGCTAACATGGTCTATGTCTAAGAGTGGCATTCAATTAGTGCCAGAACAATTAAATATGAATCAAAGAATACTTGAAAATTTGGCGCTTTTTGAGGAACAAATGACTTTGAAAAAAATAACTACTAAAAACAATTGTCCTGACTTTGAAGTATTTGTAGACAAAAATCACTTAGACGTGATTTTGCGTAATTTATTAAACAATGCCATCAAATTTTCATACCCAAATTCTATAATTGAAATAGATGGGTTTGACCATGGTAACAAAATTGAGTTAAGGATCATAGATCATGGTGTAGGTTTACCAGCCGATCTACTAGGGAAAATCAATAAGAACGAAATAATTAAAAGTACAACGGGAACAGCTGGAGAAAAAGGTAGTGGCTTAGGCTTGCAATTGGTCAAAGAATTTGTAGAAAAAAATGGAGGTAAATTTCATATAGAAAGTAAAGAAAAGCATGGAACTACTATGTGTTTTACCATTCCAAAGTTTTAAAGAATTATAATTATTCTAGCCCAGTAAGATTAGACAAAAATTGTTTGTACCAATTTCCAGACATTTTAATGGTTCGTTTCTGTGTCATAAAATCAACATGCACCAAACCAAAACGGGGATGAAATCCTTCTGCCCATTCAAAATTATCCATGAGTGTCCAAACAAAATACCCATTAACTCGAACACCCATTTGCTTGGCTAAACTAACTTGTTCTATATGTTCCTGCAAATACAAGGTTCGTTGAGTATCATTGACTTGATTGTTTACTAATTGATCTTCAAAAGAAGCTCCATTTTCTGTTACAATAATCTCTTTGATTTGAGCATATGAATCATAACGTTTAAGTGCATTAAAAATACTGGGAGGATGAACTTCCCAATTCATTAGGGTACTTGGCACACCTCGTTTATTAGCTTTTATAATTTTAGCCTGTAAGAAGGGAATTAGGTAAGAATGAGATACTTTTTCTCTGGTATAATTTTGAAGCCCTATAAAATCCATAGAAAACGGTAAAAGGTTTTCATCATGTTGCTTCATGAATTTTTCAATCCTAGATAGTAATTTCAGTTCTTTTGTTGGATAACCCAAACCCAATAAAGGTTCTAGAAAAAGTCTATTCAAAAGGGCATCTACTTTTATAGCTGCTTTACAATCTTTCTCGCTGCTTTCTAATAAAGGCTCTATATGGGAGTAAGAAAATGTAGTTCCTACTTTTAGATTGGATTGAATTGACTTTAAAATTCTCCCTCCCTCACTTTGACAAAGTGACGCATGATGAGCTGCGGCCAAAAAATTATTTAGTCCCCGCTTACCAGGCGCGTGCACCCCCAAAAAGTATCCTGCACCTGTAAAAACCATGGGTTCATTTAAAACCATCCAATGCTTCACTTTTGACCCAAAATGTTTAACGCAGGTTTCTACAAAAACACTAAACCATTGTATGATATCTCTATTGGTCCAGCCACCTTTGTCTTGCAAACATTGGGGCAAATCCCAATGATATAAGGTTACCCAAGGCTCAATGCCTAATTCAATACAAAAATCTATAACACGATGATAATAGTCTATCCCTGCTTGGTTTACTTGGCCAATGCCCTTTGGAAGAATTCTAGACCATGAAATGGAAAACCTGTAATTAGGAATATTCAGTCTCTTAACCAAGGTCAAATCATTAGCATATCTATGATAAAAATCGCATGCTATTTCTCCTGAATGATTATTTAGAATCTTCTTTTTTTTCAATACAAATTGGTCCCAGATTGAAGCCCCTTTCCCATATTTATCATGAGCACCTTCTATTTGATACGCGGCTGTTGATACTCCCCAGTGAAAATTGGGTCCAAAATCCTTTACTGAAATATTCATTTCTATTGTTCGGTAAGTTGCCTGAGAATATTCCCAAAACTGCGGTGCTTGAATTGTTTCCAAGTACTTATTCCCTGACCCAGTACCTTGAGAGAAACGCTTGATTTCTGATAATTTGCCTTTACCAGAATATTAATAATTTGCTCCGTTTGATCAGGAAAATCAAGTATTATTTTCTTTTCAAGTCTGATCCATTGTTCTATTGATCCAATATGTTTTTGCTTTAATGATTTAATCACGGGCACACCCAATTCTTTTAGCGCCGCTGCATTACAGTGTTGCTCATACTGACCCTTCATAGGAATGACCATTAGCTTTTTTTTCAGGAACAAAGCCTCTGCTGGAGTTTCAAATCCGGCTCCGCAAAGTATCCCAGTACAACTAACCATACTCTCAACAAATAACTCATTATTGATGGGTTGAATATGCACATTTTTAACCTTATAATCTTTTTTAGTATGCTTACTGAATACCTGCCATTTTACCAATGGTATTTGTGTCAAGACTTTCAACAATCTCTCGTCATTATAAGCCGGTAGATATACCGTATAGTGTCCGGCGTCTTCAGGACTAGCCTGACGAATTTGACTTCTGATTACAGGTGTGAATATTTGTTTATCGTATTGTTTAAAATGAAATCCATAAGAAATGTCTACTGGAGCATAATTATTCAGAACGGCCTTGCCAACCATATCTGTTTTTTTAGGCTTGGGAGATTTCTTATTGATTACTGCAGATTGATGACTTAATCCAATACATGGTTTATTTTTCAATTTACATGCCCAAGAACTAACTGGTTCAAAATCACTGATTACCAAGTCATAATCTTCAACCGGTAGCGATTGAATCTCTTGATACAATCTTTTTAAATTGCTTTTTCTATAGGTATCTAATAGGTCTATTCCGCCCTTCTTACCAAAGATGAAACTTAAGCCCTTAAATTGATACTTGATTTCATAAGGCAGATTAACATCAGACTGAATTCCGCTAATTAAAAGGTCTACTGATCCCTTTTCCTGTAAATATGGAATAATATCCCTTGCCCTGCTAACATGACCGTTTCCAGTTCCTTGAATGGCGTATAAAATTCTCATTACTGTTTCATTAAATTGAATTCTTCCAACAAGCTGTCAAAGAGCTGTTGATTATCTGGTTCCTCTTCTTCTGTTTCTATCTCCTGTTTCCATTGTTCATGATTAAACTTATAAATAGTCCATTGACCATTTACATATTCCAGAGAAGTAAGATTTTCAATCCAGTCACCGCTATTGAGATACATGATTTCACCTTCTTGATTTTCAATCTTTCTCATTTCCGGCTGGTGAATATGGCCGCAAACCACGTACTTGTATTGATTACTAATACCAATATCAGCAGCTGTTTCCTCAAAATTATTGATGAACTTAACAGCTGACTTTACACTGTTTTTAATTTTTTTAGACAATGAAATTTTGCCTTTCCCAAAAACTCTTTCCGAAATAAAGTTTACCAAACGATTAATTAAAATCAAAGTATCGTATCCAACAGCACCCAATTTTGCCAACCACTTACTATGCTGCATGGTTACATCAAAAACATCTCCATGAAAAAACCATGCTTTTCCATCGTTGGGTAAATCCAGTACAACCTTATTGACTATTTTCAAACTTCCCAATTGCCATCCCGTGAATTTTCTAAGCATCTCATCATGGTTGCCAGGGATATAATAGATTTTTACACCCTTACTCATCCAGTGCATCAAGTGTTTTACCACTTTCATGTGTGATTTTGGCCAGTACCTTTTACTGAATTGCCATATATCAATAATATCGCCGTTTAAAATAACGGTTTTGGGTTTTACAGACTTCAAGTAATGGAGTAGTTCTTTTGCGTGGCAGCCATAAGTGCCAAGATGTATGTCTGATAAGACAAGTATATCAAGCTTTCTTCTTTTCTGCTCCATTAATGGATTTTATGGAATTTGTAACCCAAATATCCATTTAACAAAAAGGGGATACTTAGATCCACTAGCATTTGCTGTAGAAAATAGGACAGCTTTTTCATGTTGGGCGGTTTAAGAGATACCGCAAATTAAAAGCTGTAAGTAACCAGAATGTTAAGATAGTTTTACCAGATTGTTACCAAATACTCAAATTGTCAAATTTTAGGTTGCGTGACTATCTAAATAATCTAGTATGGCAGTATCTTCTTCAGGTACAAATTTTCTAGCAAAGAATTTTCCTGAAGAAATTAGCATTTCAGCGTCAGAGATTAAAAGGGTTCTAGGTCTATAAGATCCTTTTAGAAATTTGATTACGCGCAAGTGGTCATTAACAATGGTATTCTTAAAAGGAGAATTTAGTAAGATGGTTTGAAAGATTAATTCATCTACACAGAATGTCATTTTAAAAAAATGTTTTGCTAAAAAATTTTTGTCTAAAAAATTGACAATATAGGCAGCAGCATCAAAGGAAATAGTCATCCATTGAGAAAAGCCATAAGGCTTCATTCCAAGTGGCATCTTCCTGTTTGGCATCCACTTATTTAGTATCCCTTGTAATTGATATCGAAAAGGAAATTGATAATCTCCCATATCATATTTTGTAATTCTTCTAATAGATTCAGGCCATTCTTCAAATATGGGTTTGAATTTCATGAAAGATTTACCCTGATTTGAAAAAAAGAAATCCTCAATGGTTTTTGCGGCTTTCAAAGGATAGTCCTGACCACTCATTAGATTAATATGGGTGTAGGACTGACCGGATGCTAAAATTTGCTTATATCCCTGTATGGTTGCTTCTACCATGCTGTATAAGCCCCAGGTCACATTCAACCTATTTTTTACAAACTGAACCTGATGCAACTGACCCAAGTGTTGAAAATCAGCCATATTGGCTTTGATGTCTAGCTGTATATAAATATCGGCATTAGCCGTCATTAATCTTCTAATTAAACGTTCCAATTGAACTGGTTCATGGTATGCCAATATCAAATGGGCTAGTTTCATTTAGGTTGTTTGCTGGTTTGCAAGCTCCTGATTTAGCTGATTTAACTTCTTTTGCAAGGTCTGAGCAAAAAATTTGTCATTGGGAGGGAACAACATGTCTTTATGATCGCCAGGAATATGGTGTTGTTCAATTCCATCTAAGGCTAACTTCTTCCAACCCATATATTTTGGATCGTCTATGAAGAACATCCTTTTTTCAGAAATAAATTGATCAATTTTTATGTGCTGAGGTTTAAAATAATAATGATAATATGCGTGTTCCATTTTGTCTGCAATCCGCATCATGAAAACGGGCATATTTTCAGAATCATAATCTTGATCTTGCAATTTCTTGTACCTATGGGTATAAATAGTTTTCAAATAATCCAAAGTATCGGCTGGATATGTGAAACTAGTACCCAGTCTAAAAATTAATTTTTTCCATTGGCGGAATAGTTTTTTACTAAATCGCTCTAGCAATGGTTTCTGGTATAATGGTTCTTGAATATTGGTATCCATCATTGCCAACATGCGAACATCTTTTCCCATTGCTTTTAATTGACGCACCATTTCCCAAGCAATATATCCCCCAAAGGAATAACCGGCAATGATATAAGGACCGTTTGGATTATGTAATAAGATTTCATTGTTGTAAAAACTAGCAATTGCTTCCATATTATCTAATGGCTCATCTATTCCATTTAACCCAAGCGCTTGCAAACCATATACCGGTTGATCTTCATCCATCAACAATACAACATTGCGTAAGAACATCAAGTTCAAACCAATGGCATGTACAATATAGATGGGCATTTTGGAACCAGTTGGTTTCATTGGCACCAATACTTTATAAGGACTCTCAGCTATATTATTTTCAATAACCTTACAAAGATCTTTGATAGATTGGTATTGGAAAAGTGTTGCATTAGGTAATCTTTTACCAGTTTCCTGTTCTACCTGCAACATGATCTTGGTTGCTATTAAAGAATTCCCACCTAGGTCAAAGAAATTGTCCTCCACACTAATTTTCTCCAGCCCTAAATTTCTAGACCAAATGGTTAACATCAGGTTTTCAAGGGTTGTTTCAGGAGCAATAATTTCTCTGTCAATCACTTGAAGCACTGGTGCTGGTAAAGCCTTTCTATTCACTTTTCCATTAGACATGAGTGGTACTTCCTGAATAACCATATAGTCTGTAGGAATCATATACTCTGGCAACGTAGCACCTAAGGATGCTTTAATTGCTTTGAATAATTCAGGTTCTTGATTAACAGGAATTGGGTTGTCTAATTCTATGTATGCTACCAAACGCATATTGTCTACATGATCTTTGTGACCAACAACTATGGCGTTTTTAACTTGATCGTATTGTTTAATTTGAAATTCTATTTCCTCTGTCTCAACCCTATTACCTCTAATCTTGATTTGGTGATCAATTCTTCCTAAACATTGAATTTCTCCATTGGGTAATCTCTTTCCTAGATCCCCGGTTTTATACATTCTTGTGCCAGGATCTTTAGAAATAGGGTCATTTAAAAATGCTTTTTCAGTTAGTTCAGGTCTATTAATATAACCCTTACCTACTTGAATGCCTGAAATATAAATTTCTCCCACTTCATCCACCGGCATTTCTTGTAACTGTTCATTGAGTATATAAACGTCTACATTATGCATTGGTTTTCCAATAGTAATGATGTGGTCTGTTGAATGAATTTGTTTCACTGTTGCCCAAATAGTTGCTTCTGTTGGACCGTATACATTCCACAACTCCTGTACTCTTGAACAAAGTTTTTTAGCCAAGTCCATGCTCAATGCCTCTCCACCACACAGTGCCTTAATTGGCATTTTTTTCTGCCAACCTGATTCAATTAAAATTTGCCAGTTAAATGGTGTTGCTTGTACAATGGTAATTTGTTCTTTCTCAATAGTTTCTAATAATAATCTACCATCTCTGGACTCATCCATATCAGTAATAAACAACTGAGCACCGCTAATCAACGGCAGGAATAATTCTAATTGGGCAATATCAAAAGTGATGGTGGTAATGTTTAAAACAATATCATCCTTAGTGATGCCTGGAACCAATTGCATACTCAGCAAGTGGTTTAAAAAACTTTTCTGTGCAATCTCTACACCTTTTGGTAAACCAGTTGAACCTGAAGTATATAAAGCAAAAGCAGTATCGTCTGAATGATCAATGCCATCATCAGGTTTTTCTTCTAAACTATCTTTAACTTCTAAGAATTCTTCTACAAAAATGGCACCCGCATATTTACCGTATTGTTCCTTGAACTTATAAGTAGATAAAATATGACCCGTGTTGCTATTTTCTAAAATATAGTTGAGCCTATCTTTTGGATAATCGGGTAAAATAGGCAAATAAGTAATCCCGGATTTTAATAACCCAATCATAGCTATTACCATTTCAATAGACCTATCCATGGCAACTACCACAATCTCATTTCTTTTAACAGCTTTCTGAGCCATAAAGCTGGCAAACTGATTAGCGGATTTAACCAATTCAGCATAAGTAATGGATTTTCCATTGTACTTAATGGCTACTTTATTGGGATGCAACAATGCTTGGTTGCTAATCAATTGATAGATAGGCGTTTGATCAAAAATTGCCATATTCATACAAGGAAATCTTAAAGAAAATAAAACTAAATGTTAACGAAGTTAAATATAAAAAATTACCTTATTGAAATTGACGGATTATTGATAGTTATTGACTTTTTGAATATTTTATTACAAAATTGAAACAAGATTATTGCCTTTTTAGGCATTACTCAGTAAACCTTACACTATTCCTGTAAAAATTGCAGTGAATTAAAATTCTTGGTTTACATTCAATCCAAACAAAACTGACCTTATGCGTAGGATTGCTTTATTCTTTTTGCTATTCACGGTAACCATGTCAACTACCATGGCCCAGAACGTTCCCAATCCAAAATCACATTTTGGTTTTGCTATTGGAGACAACTATCATTTAGCCACATTTACACAAACAGAAGCTTACCTGAAAAAATTGGCGGCAGTTTCAAAAAAAATGAAACTGATGAGTATTGGGAATACGGAAGAAGGAAGAAGCCAGTACATGGTGGTAGTTTCTGATCCAGCCAATTTGGCCAAACTAGACAAATACAAGTCTATCTCACAACGCATGGCTAGGGCAGAAGGCCTAAGTGATGCTGATGCCAAAACATTGGCTGCAGAAGGAAAAGCTGTTGTTTGGATTGATGGTGGATTACATGCAACCGAAGTAGTGGGCATACATCAATGGATAGAAACCCTCTATCAAATTATTACTAGAACAGATGAAGAAACCAATAGAATCTTAAAATCTACCATCATCCTATTTGTACACGCCAACCCAGACGGACAAGAATTGGTGTCAAATTGGTATATGCGCAATGCAGATACGCTGAAACGTACAACAGATAACCTTCCCAGGCTCTACCAAAAATATATTGGGCATGACAACAACCGTGATTTCTACATGATGAACATGAGTGAATCACGCAATATGAGCCGTCAACAATATATTGAGTGGATGCCTCAGATCTTGTATAACCACCACCAAACAGGGCCAGCAGGTACCGTAGTAGCAGGGCCTCCTTATAGAGATCCATTTAACTATGTATATGACCCATTATTGATTACAGGAATTGATGCCATGGGTGCTGCTATGAGTAGCAGACTAAATGCAGAGGGCAAACCCGGTTACACCATGAAAAGTGGTTCTGTATATAGTACTTGGTGGAATGGCGGTTTGAGAACAACGGCCTATTACCATAATATTATTGGTCTTTTAACCGAAATCATTGGTAGTCCAACACCGTCCAAGATTAATTTTGTACCCAATAGGTTAATACCCAATAGTGGTACACCTTATCCAATTGCACCCCAGCAATGGTATTTTAAAAATTCTATTGACTACTCGCTTTCACTCAACTACGCAGTACTTAATTATGCAGCAAGATATAAGGACGAACTTCTGATGAATATTTATACCATGGGGAAAAACGCTATTGCAGCTGGCAATACAGACCATTGGACACTTTCTCCCAATAAGGTTGAAATGGTCACTGATTTGTATAAAGAAGATAAAAAAGAAATGCGTGGAGATACCCTACCATTAGAGTATTACAATAAAATATATAGGAAACCAGAGCTGCGCGATGCTAGGGGTTATATTATTCCAGCAAATCAAACCACATCGGCCACAGCCTTTGCCAATATTTTAATCAATAGTGGTATTAAAGTTGAAAAAGCCACCAGTGATTTTAGTGTAGAAGGTCAGAATTATCCAGCTGGATCCTATATTGTTAAAACCAATCAGGCATTTAGAGCACACGTAATAGATATGTTTGAGCCACAGGATCACCCCAATGATTTTCAGTATCCAGGAGGCCCGCCAGTACGCCCCTATGATGCAGCAGGATGGACTCCAGCTTATACCATGGGTATTCAATTCACAAGGGTATTAAATAGTTTTAATGGCCCATTTGAAACCATTCCTTATGGCAGTGTTCAAACTGCAAAAGGAGCCATTGAAAAGACGGCTACCACTACCGGATTTAGTTTTTCTACTAAGGATAATGCTAGTTTTATTTTGTTGAATGACCTTTTGAAAGCGGATGTGCCAGTAACAAAAACAGCCGATCAGTTTTATGTAGCCAATAGTGTTACAAGCACTCCTATTTTAGAAAAAGCAGCAAGTACTAATGGGGTTATCTTAAAAGCTTCTGATGCCCCAGCAAAAGCAAGCAATCTTAGTGCCAAGCGCATTGCACTTTGGGATAATTATGGCGGATCAATGCCATCAGGCTGGCTTAGATGGATTTTAGAGCAGCATCATTTCCCATTCAATCTTATCTATGCCAAAGAAATTGATGGAGGCTCATTGAAAAATAAGTATGACGTAATTGTGTTTGTAGGAGGTGCCATTCCTGCTCTTAGAACAGAGGGAGCCGGTGGCCCTGGAGGAGGCTTTGGCGGATTTGAGGGAAGAGAACCCAAAACAGAAGATATACCTGCAGAATTCCACTCACAATTGGGTAGAATCACCCCTGCTAAATCTATTCCTGCGCTCAAAGAATTCTTAGAGGCAGGAGGTACTATTGTTACTATTGGTAGCTCTTCCAATCTGGCTTATCATTTAAAACTTCCTGTACGCAATGCCTTGGTAGAAATGGTGGCTGGAAAAGAGAAAGCTTTACCTGGAGAGAAATTTTATATTCCAGGATCCGTGATGCAAGTAAGCATTGATACGCGCCAAAAAGCCAACTGGGGATTGGGCCAAAAGGCCGATGTTTATTTTAGCGCTAGCCCCGTATTTAAAATTCAACCAGATGCCATATCAAGAGAAGAAGTGACACCGCTTGCTTGGTATGCATCAGAAAAAACCTTGAGAAGTGGATGGGCGTTTGGACAGTCTTATTTGTTAGATGGGGTTGCTGGATTTAGTGCCAAAGTTGGCAAGGGCAAACTCTTTGTCTATGGGCCAGAAATAACTTTCAGAGGACAAACACATGGTACTTATAAAATGCTGTTTAACCAATTGTTTGGTCAAGACTAGTAACTACTAAGCTATAAAACAAAAAAAGGGGCTCTAAATGGAGCCCCTTTTTTATGCAGTTAAAAGAATTATGCTTCTAATAATTTCTTAGCATAGTCAAAACAGATTTTGGTTTCTTTCACCGCGTCTGATCCAGCTGGAATATCATATTCTAATTCAATGGTAGCTGGAATTTTGTATTTCTTTTCTTTTAGCAAATTCAAAATTTCTTTGAGAGGAGTGTTGCCATTTCCCCAAACCATATTGGCACCCCCATTCTCTTTTGATTTTCTATCCTTGATATGCATGCTGGTAATTCTATCATGTTTGGCCTCTATTAATGCCAATAAAGACTCTTTGGTATTCTTGCCGCCCGCCGCAATATAGTGACCGCAATCAAGGTTCATGGAATTATAAGCAGATTGGCTCAAAGCTAAATCCCAAGCAGTATCGGTTGCCTGCGTGTGTGCATGATAACCAATATAGACTTTGTGTTTCTCTGCCAATTTTCCCAATCTTTCTGAATGTTCTGGTTTAGTAGGTAATTCTACAGTTACACTTGCAGCCCCTAGTGCTTTAGCGGCTTTTAATGCGTACTCAATTTCTGCATCGGTATTATTTGGATTAAGAGCATTTGGTTTAAAAGCATAAATACTAACACCTGCTTTTTGATATTGCTTGCGCAAAGCTTCAAATTTTTCCATCCCAACAGAAGCACGCCATGCAGCTACGTCTTTTTGGTATTGGGCCATTTGTGCTTTTTGCTCATCGTTGAGTTGTCTTGGTTGACCTGGGGCAAACTTTACAGGATTAACAGGTTTGCCAGCATAATCTTCTACTGCATCACCCATGAGTTCAATGGCACTGATATTACAGTCAACGCAATACTGCAGCAATTGATCAACCGATCCTGGCATACTTCTCCAAGAATAAGTAATAGCGCCAATCTGCACGCCTTTGATTTTTGAATTAGGTTTGCCGTCAAATAAACTACTAAAAGAATTTGCTGATGCTGATTGGCCGGAACAAATCAAAGCTAGAGTGGCAAAACTACTATTGCGCAAAAAACTGCGTCGAGATTGATTTGATTTCATATATGCAAGCTTGAATTTAGAAGGATAAGGTACAGAAAAAATAAAGGAATTTCAAAATCAAGTACTTATTTGTAATTTTAAAAATAGTATCAAATAGGATGAAGATTTCTAATTATGCAACAGTTGCCCATTTTAAAAATAAATCAGGCTTTCATTTATAGGAAAATTGGGTACAGTGTAGTATTAGTGCTATCTATCTTATTTAATTGGAATAGCGCAATTGGCCAAACAACTACGCGTTATCAGCAGTTTTCAAATGAATTTGCGGACGTTGAATCACTAGGCAAAAAATGGACTCTGGAATTTAATCTGGGTCAAAGTTATACCAGCATCCCGCCAAACAACCATAGTCCTTTTGCCAAAGCATCACAGTTTTATGTACGCGGTTGGGCTCATTACTATCCCAGTTCTAGGTGGAAACTATCTTATTTTTTTGCTTTATTTGGCAATGTGTCTATACCAGATATTGAACAGTCAAAGAAT
Source organism: Chitinophaga pinensis (assembly GCA_943372255.1). Taxonomy (GTDB): domain Bacteria; phylum Bacteroidota; class Bacteroidia; order Chitinophagales; family Chitinophagaceae; genus Sediminibacterium; species Sediminibacterium pinensis_M. Next base: position 35,895 of record CALRXZ020000001.1, on the reverse strand, counting down.
TTTGAAATTAGATCTGCTTTTCAGGGCACTTATTATATTAACAAAATTGGGTATTCTCTGCTAACGCGATTTAGAATTGAAGACCGCCGAATCCAGAATGATGCTAAGACCTTTGAAGCCTATTATCGTTTGCGTACCCAATTAAAATACACCCAACCAATAAATGGAAAAGTGATTAGAAAAGGTATTTATTATGCGGTAGCTTCTGATGAATTATTTGTGAAAACACAGGCTGCCATAACAGGAAAAGACTTTTTTGACAGAAATAGATTGACCCTTGGGGGCGGCTATGCACTCACTGATGACACACAAGTTGAATTATTGTTTAGCAATGAATGGTTGCCAAGGTCTTCAGGCAATTTGGTATACAATACTTATCAGATTAATTTTTCTTTTACAGATCTATTCCGCAAATACAAGGATAAAAACAAATCCCGGGAAATGCATAGTGTAGACAATGGGAATTAAACCAGTCTTCTATTTCTTTTTGTTGTCATTAAAACAAGCCAACTGCTTTTGAATAGCATCTGGATGCAATACCAATTTATAGGTGGCATTCTCTGCAGTGCCATCATTTAAGACAATGCTATTGATTTTATATTGCTTAAAATCTGGAATGTCTTTACTATTGAATAAGTATAGTAAAGAGAAACTGCTATCCTTGTCTAAATACCTAGAATCAAAGTGCTTCAGGGTATAGGTCTTTTTATTGCTCAACGTTACAGTTAGGTCTTTTTTGACCTTTGAACCCGCTGGTTTTGGCAAAAAAGGAGTAGGCAGAATTTCTAGAAAATAGTGTTCATTATCAGTAGCCAATCTTTCTACCAATTTCTTTTTAGAAGTCTGGTACATAAGGCTATTTTCTGTTGAAAGAAATAAAGATCCATCTGCATTTTTAACCTGTGAAATTTTACACTGGGCCTCTACAGAGAAGTCAAATAGGATGAATATGGCTATGATTCCAGCAATCTTTTTCATGATAATTCTTTGTATCAAATGTACAAACATTGCCTTAACTTCATATTCTAAGTTATTATATACAATGTTCAAAGTTCTAATAGCCTGTTTTGATAATTGGGATACCATTTCAGAAATCCCTTCCATGCTAAAAAAAGCAGGTTGTACAGTTGATGCGTTTTGTGGAGAATTATCTTGGCTCACAAAAACTGATTATGTAGACAATTTATTTGATAGTGGAAAAGCAGATGAAGGCTATGTCAACAGATTGGTGGATCATGTAAAAAACAATCACTACCAATGGGTTATTCTGGCTGATGACTTATTAATCAAACATGTGGCAGACGCAATTGATAATCAGGGCTTGTGTGCCATGATTTTGCCTGTAGAATTAATTCAAAACAAAAGCTCACTTAGTTCAAAAAAAGGTTTGTCAAATTTTTGCTTGAATAACGGAATAGACACCCCAGGGTATGCTGTTTACCAGCACCAAAATAACCTTGAATCTTTAATTTCAGATTTACAATTTCCTCTTGTAAGCAAACAAGACCTGAGTTATGGAGGGGTTAATATGGCGGTATGTTATAATTTTGAAGAGCTTCAAAATCATTTAGCAAAGTCAGATACAAAACAGGATATTTTATTGCAAGAATATATTGTAGGGGAAGTTATTTTTGTGGAGGCCCTTTTTTACAAAGGAAATTTACTACACTATCATAGTTCCAATGCATTGCAATATGGTTCAAATGAATTCAGTTATACAACAAAAAGAATATTCTATCAGAATAATGACATTGCCCCACTTTTAATAGACATGGGTAATAAACTGGGATTAAATGCATTTGCAAATATTCTCTACATCCATGACAAGCAATCAGGAAAATATCATTTAATAGAAATAGATCCAAGACCCAATTCATGGATGGTTTATTCAAAATTTCTAACAAACAATGATTTTGTTGCTGCTGTAAAAAGGATAGTCAATGGTGATTATATATCTGGATTCAAAGGCTATACCATGAATAAGCCTCAAATAGAAGTAGCATTATTCTATAAAGACATTCGCAGAATTTCTTGGAATAAAGATTTCAAAGGCCTTTTAACATGGGTTTTTAATACTAAGGGGTATTGGAGATTTATTCCTTTTCATGATCACGCACTTATCCGCAAAATATTTAAACAGTTTTGGATTGAACTAGTGGTCTTCCGATTCAAATCTTTAAAACAAAAACTTCATTTTTGACCTACTACAGTCATGAGTTCCGATCAGGTTTTAATAAGTGCTAGTCTGAATGTACAAATAAATAGAATTGAAGCTTTAAAGGGCTTTTGCTTTGTTGATAATTTCTTACATTAACAGGGTCAATTATTCAGTAGCATGAAAACAGACTCTTCCAACACCCGCAGAAATTTTATCAGTGCCATGGCTATGGGCGTTACTGCCAGCAGCTTGTCTATTTTAACCAATCCATTGTATGCCAGTGATGAACGATTTTTTCCAAATCAATTAGATCATGCAGATGCTTGGTTCAAAAATATCAAAGGAAAACATAGAATTGTATATGATGGTGCAAATGTGAATAGCGGCTTACCCATTATCTGGAATTGGGCCTATTATGCCTCTAACAATCAAACTGGTTCAAAAGATCACGAAATAACTGCCATGACCGTTTTAAGACATGGGGCCACTGGATTAGCTTACGACAATAGTATTTGGGAAAAATATGAATTGGGATCTTATTTCAAAATCACGGATACGCACACCCAAAAACACAGTATCAGAAATCTTTACTACGAACCCAAGGAAGGTGATTTTCCATTGCCTGAAGTAGACGGAATTAAAAATCTTCAAGCTAGAGGAGCATTGTTCTGCGTATGCGATTTAGCTACCAAAAAATTAACCAAAAACATGGCTGCAAAAATGAAATTGGATCCAGCAGATGTTTATGCAGAATGGATCAATCATTTGCTTCCCGGTATTCAATTAGTTCCATCAGGTGTTTGGGCTCTAGGTAGGGCACAGGAACACGGATGTGGTTATATTTATGCTGGCTAATCTTTAAAATAATTTTCAAATCAATTCTATAGTATGAGAAAAATGCTCTTATCGGCTCTAAGCCTTTCACTTGTATTAACAGCAATAGCCCAAGGCCAAAGAGGCAATGGTGGCGCTCCAAATTCCGGAACTGCAGCACCAGCAGCCCCTGCAGCAGCGCAGGACGCTAAAACGGCTAGTTACAATATTCCTTTTAACCCAGACCAAACTGTAAGCAGTGAGCATGAAGTAAGCATCAAGGGTATCAAGGTTCCATACAAAACAGTAACAGGCATGATGCCGGTTTGGGATGAAGATGGTAAAGTACAGGCTGGAGTATTTTTTACTTACTATGAAAGATCCGATGTTAAAGATCGCGCCAGCAGACCCTTGGTGATTTCATTTAATGGCGGCCCAGGCACACCATCTGTATGGATGGAATTGGGTTATACCGGACCCAGGGTATTAAATGTAGATGACGAGGGGTATCCAGTACAACCCTATGGCTTACACGATAACTCACAATCCATTTTAGACGTTGCCGATATTGTGTATGTAGACCCAGTGAACACCGGATTTTCTAGACCCGTGAGTAAAGACATTCCTACTACCCGCTTTTTTGGCGTTAAGGCCGATGTAAAGTATCTCTCAGAATGGGTAAACACATTTGTATCTAGAATGAACAGATGGGCATCGCCAAAATATTTGATTGGAGAGAGTTATGGCACAGGCAGGGTATCGGCCATGGCCTTAGAATTACAGAATACGCATTGGATGTATTTGAATGGCGTGATCTTGGTATCGCCCACCAATTTGGGGATTGAGAGAGAAGGACCTGTAGACATTGCACTTAGGTTGCCTTATTATGCAGCAACAGCTTGGTACCATAAAGCACTTCCTTCAGATTTGCAGACAAAGGACTTAACTGCCATGCTACCAGAAGTAGAACAGTTTACCATTAATGAACTGATTCCGGCTATTTCAAAAGGAGGATTTTTAGAAGATGCAAAACGCAAAGAGATAGCCGCTAAAATGGCTCGCTATTCTGGCATTGCAGAAAAAGTATGGCTACAAAACAACCTGAATGTTTCTACCAATTTGTTTTGGAAGGAATTGCTGCGCGATAAAGGCTATACCGTTGGCCGTTTGGATTCAAGATACAAAGGCATTGATGGAAAAGACGCAGGTGAAGCACCTGATTATAATTCAGAACTCACTTCTTGGCTACATTCTTTTACACCAGCCATTAATATCTATTTGAGGGATGAGTTAAAATACAAAACCGATTTGCGCTACTATATGTTTGGACCAGTAAGCCCTTGGGATAGAACAGGAGACAAAAGTGGTGAGAACCTAAGACTTGCCATGGCAGAAAACCCCTACTTGCATGTGCTGATTCAATCTGGTTATTACGATGGTGCTTGTGATTATTTCAACGCCAAATACAGCATGTGGCAAATGGACCCCAGTGGCAGGCTAAAAGACAGACTTAGTTGGGAAGGATATAGAAGCGGACACATGATGTACCTGCGCAAACCAGACCTAGAAAGCAGCAACCAAAGCTTGCGCAATTTTATTAAGAAGACTTTGCCTAAAGCAGATCAGCCAGCGAAATACTAAATAAGATGTGATCTAGTCAAAACCCACTTACCTGATGTAAGTGGGTTTTGTTTTTTATGCAAGCTCTTTTAAAAAGGGACCGCATATTTTATGATCAGATACCGGGGGAGCATCATTATTTTTTCAGAAATAGTAGAAATGGGCGAAAGTGAATAATATTCTAGTGCGTCATTGTTAAAGATATTATTCACTGTTGCTGTGAAGTATGACTTTTGATTTTTTAAATTATACCTCATTGACATAGTACCCAGAGCAATTTTACTTTGGTTATTAGCTTGTCTTGAATGAATATAATCAATGTTGCCAAAAAAGGACCAGCGTTTGAGTGCTTTCAGATTCCAGTCAATTGAATATTTAGAAAGGGTTTGGTGATTGGAAGTGCTAAGCGTTTTACTGGTAGAAGATTGATAACTATCGGTAAATCTAAAAGCATACCCTATCACCAGATTTTTATGTACAGCCGTTTTGAAATTGATACCATAATTATAAGAATTCAGACGCAGTGCAAATAGAACACTATTGTTCAAAAAATTGGATCTGTTATTTGCATAACTAAAATTGATTTTAATATTGGATTTGATGATCCTTGCGTATTGCTGATAATTCAAATAGCCAAATAGAGACTTAAACTGGTTGTCATAGATTTCTTTGACCCTGGTAATATAATAATAGTCAACTAAGGAATTGTCTATATAACCATTCTGACTATTAGCAAGTATGATGGCTGCATTAAAGAACATTTTCTTACTGGCTATAGCTGCATAGCTATAATTCAAGGAGATGGATTTATCGGAATTGATAAAGGATTGGTTGGTACCGCGGATGATTGTTCGGTAGTCAGAGATTACATAGTTAGATAGCAGTTCATTCAAAACCGGCAACTTATTATTGGTTTGGATGTTGGTGCTAAGCAGTGATTGATTGTTGATTTTATAAGACAAATTTAGGGTTGGCAAGTATTGCAAGTAAGTAGCGTCTATATTTAATTGCTGCTTATCTTTTAGTTGATTCAGTTCCAATTTATTCAAAAAACTGATGTCTAATTTTTCAGACAACTCCCTTCTAAAAAAGAAAATCAAGTTCACTGATTGACCTTGATAATTATTTACATTTTTTAAGCTATCGTTGATGGAGGGAGTAGTTTGGTCTTTAACATTAAAAAGATTCACTTGGGAATTGAAAACAATATTTCCAGTTGAAAAATTGGAAGAAAGATAATAGCTACCTTTTTCTGTTTTTTTGGTGTACTTAAATTCTAGATTCAATTCTTTGTGTAAATGGTTTGCTTGAGAAGACAATTGCTCATACAAGGAATCCTTGGTATAGTGATAAATTGTTTTGGCTGGTGAAAAAGATAAGTTCTCTTGAAATTTTGATCTACTGTATTGAATATTCATTTCAATACTTCTTCTTCTAGACAAAACATTTATCCAACTCAATTGATTCCGAAAAATCTGGTGGTCATTTACTAAGCCCTGTACATTTTTATTTGCTTGTACAAAACCCAAACTATTCCCATCATTAACTTGGGTATTAATCTGTGTTTTGAGAATCAATTGGTGTTTGGGATTTGCGGTGTATGCAATTTCATTTAAAACATTCAAGTACTTACTGGTATTATTCATATCAAGCGTTTCGGCATATTTAAATGCTGCCCCACCTGTTATTTCATAGAATTCATCTCTTGTATTTCTAACCTGATCTTGGTCTAGATATAATTGAATATTGTTTTTGACAAAGATTTTTTTAGAGGGTTTAAAATACATATTGTTGGTAATCAACCCCGTTTGATTAAAATGATAGTCTTTCTTTTCTAATATACTAGTCTGCTTTTCGGGCAAGGATAGAAGTTGATTGGCATTCATTCTTAGACGTAGGTCAAAATCAATAGATTCTTCACTTTTAAAACCCAATTGTGCCATCAGGTTGTTTTTGTTCAATAGTTCTGAGGCCAAAGCGCCAGTATTATTAAAATTATTGGTGGTAACAAATTTGACTTTAGGAATCAAAGAGATAAGATTCCCTTGTAAACTCCCATATTCTAGATTACCACTTGCACCAAGTTCCTCCGTTCCAAATATCTTGGATTGATAGGATTTCTTAAACCTGAGATTTACCACTTGCTCTTGTCCTTTATCCATGGTGTTTTTCAGATAAGACTTATCCGAGTAATTTTTAACCAAGTCTACTTTCTCTAATCCGTTTGGGTTTACATTCTTGGTAACTGTGCTATAGTCCCTACCAAAAAGGTCGTCACCTTCTATGAGTACCCTATCTACTATCCGGTCATTATACCTGATCTTCCCATTTTCAACTGAAAACCCAGGCATATTTGAAACCAAATCCCCCACGGAAGATTCATTGCCCTGTTTAAAATAATCTACCCTAAAACTGGTAGTATCTCCATTGACCGTAATAGGCTGGCGCGTATTTAAAATAATGGCATTGAGCTCAACTGTATCTGAAGAGATTTTTAAATCATGGGTAACCAAAACTGCATTCGTGATTTTGTTTAGAACAGTTTTATATCCTAAAAATTTAAACTCTGCATAGAAAAATGAATCAATGTTTTGATGGCTGATGACATATTTTCCCGATGCATTTGAAAAGGCAAATGCAAAAGGCTGCCCCTTGGGGTTGGTTTTCAAACTAACAATGACATTGGGGAATGGCTGGTTATTTTGATTGATAATGGTTCCTTCCATTCTCCGCTTTACTTGAGCATCCGCATGAAAGAATGAAGATAATAACAGTACTAGTAAAATGCAATATTTAAAAGACTGGATGTAATAATTGATATGTTGTAAAGCAGCCAACCTAATTTTTATTCAAAAATTGCATATTAGAAAAATCATCAGATTGTTTTCCAAGAAGCGCTTTATATTGTTTGGTTGAGATTATTTTCCCTTCCGAACAGCATTTTAAAAAACCTGTTTCTGCTCTGTTGGCATTTAAATTGATTGACTTTGCCATTAAACTATAATACTTCTCTTCTACCCCTAAAATCAACCCAGGCAAACCGTAGAATTTATTTGGTCCTACAGGAATTGGAATTTCGGGAGTATACCAAACCGTATAATTTCTAACTGCACCATCCATTATGGCGGCTTTACATGACGCTTTGTAACACAAAAAACCCAAGATTCTAGTTGTATCTGGCAAAAGAGTCCAATCGTATTCTTTAATACTATCTGCAACGCAATAAGTAATTTCGCGTGGATCTAACCAAGAATTAACAAAAACATTGGACCCGATTTTATGATGATAAGTATTAGGTTTTGACCTTTTTGCTATTTGAGGTTGCAATTTTAGATAGACATCTTCAAATAACTGATCATCTTTTAAATTCAATTTTTTCTTTAAATCTTCTTTAGTAAAATCGTTTGATTGATCAATATGAAAGGAAGAACTTGTATCAGAAAAATATACAATCATATTCTTTGAGACATCTGACCCACTCTCAATATATAACCCTTGTCTTAATGTTGATTTGTATTCAATCCTTCCAAATAATGGATTGGCATTTTGAGCTTTACCCACAAAATTCATTGCAACAAATACCCCTAAAAGAATGCTTCTTTTAATCATTGCTTGTAGAATAAAATATTAACAAGTTGGTTCAACAAAGAATCTTGCTGAGCTATTAAAATGGGGGGTATATTAAATATATCAGAAATCTTGAATATAGTAAAATTATTTTTTGACTTAAAAGGGAATCCCAAAGGATTAAAACATCTTGAAAGCTACTTTTAGTTCCATCTTGAATATTCTCTGAAACATTTAGTTTGACTATTTGAGAATTTTGGAATACATTTTCTAAAAAATTCTGTTATCATTCAACTGTCGTTATGAAAAAAGCATTTTTCTTCTCCATGATCCTCCTGCTTAGCAGCAACTTTATAAATGCGCAAAAAATGGAAAAAAAGGTATTGAGACATGTGGTCATGTTTGGATGGGACAAGGGAGTAGATAGCAATGATGTAAATAAAGTAGTTAATGCTTTTAGAGCATTACCAGCAAAGATTAAATTAATCAAAGCCTTTGAATGGGGCACTAATAATAGCCCTGAAAATTTGAACAAGGGATTAACCCATTGCTTTACGCTTAGTTTTTACAGTGAAGCAGACAGGGACGCCTATTTAATTCATCCTGATCATAAGGCATTTGTGGCAGCTCTGAAACCATCGCCAACGGCAGTAACCGTATTTGATTATTGGGCAAATTAGTGAGGCTATTTTAAAAAATTGTTCTACATTTTACAAGGATTTCATTGAACTTTCTTTGTAAAATTGAATAATTGCCGCCATGAAAAAGGTCTTCAAGATTTTGGGTTATACCCTATTGAGTATTATTGTACTTATTGCCATTTTTTTAACTGGTGTATACATCAAAAGTTATCTTATTTATCAGGATGCTGCAAAACGCTTGGGTAAAGAAGCGCCAATTCTGAAAATAGACGGAAAGGATTTTAGGGATTTAAATAAAAACGGGCAGCTAGATGTTTACGAGGATGCTCGCGCAAATATTGAAGACAGGATTACCAACCTGCTTGGTCAAATGAGTTTGGAAGAAAAAGCAGGTGCCATGTTTATTACCATGGCCGCCATGAATAGTGATGGTTCTTTAAGTGAAACCCAATCCATTTTCAATCCTATTTCTTATGTAGTTGAAGGCAACTCAGCCATGGTTTTGGGCAAGCATATGAATCATTTGAATACTTTGCAATCTACATCGCCGGAGGCCATGGTGATTTGGCATAATAATATTCAAAAATTAGCGGAGAGAACCAGACTGGGGATTCCTTTAACCCTTGCCACAGATCCTAGACATGGTGTTCCAAATGCACCAGGAGCAAGTATTTATAGTCCTTTCTTCTCTAGCTGGCCTTCTACACTTGGACTTGCTGCAACAAGAGATAGTAATTTGGTTAGAGCCTTTGGCGATATTGCCAGACAGGAATACAAAGCGCTTGGGTTTAGACTTACCTTATCTCCGATGGCAGATTTGGCTACAGAACCTAGATGGGGAAGAATCAATGGCACATTTGGAGAAGACGCAGAACTAGCTGCGCTCATGACCAAGGCCTATATCTTGGGTTTTCAGGGAGATAGTATTAATGAAAATAGTGTGGAGTGTATGGTCAAGCATTTTTCTGGTGGCGGACCTCAGGAAGGTGGAAGAGACGCGCATTTTCCACCCGGTCATCAAGTATACCCAGGTAATAATTTTAAATACCATTTGATTCCTTTTGAGAAAGGTGCATTTGCTGCAGGTGTTACACAAATCATGCCTTACTATGGTTTACCCATGAATCAAACAAGCGAGAATGTAGGCTTTAGTTATAATAAAGATATTATCACTGGCTTACTAAGAAACCAATACCACTATGATGGAATTGTTTGCACTGATTGGGGGCTAGTTAGTGATGGGGTTGTATTTGGATATACCTTAAAACCTGCATCTGCACATGGCGTTGAAAATTTAAATGCCAAGCAAAGAGTGGAGAAAATTATTAACGCAGGCTGCGATATGTTTGGAGGAGAAGCGCTTCCAAATATTGTTGTTGAGTTGGTTAAAGAAGGAAAGATTACTGAAAAAAGAATTGATAGTTCTGTAAGGAGGATTTTAAAAGAAAAATTCCGTTTGGGTTTATTTGAACATCCCTATTTGGATCCAACAGGCGTAAAGATTATCAACAACAAAGAATTTGCTGCCAAAGGAATTGAAGCACAGCAAAAATCATTGGTTTTACTAAAAAATGAATCCAATATTTTACCCTTAAAAGGAAACACCAAGATCTTCTTACAGGGATTTAATCAGAATGAAACAAAGGGATATCCCAATCTGGTGAAAAATATAGAAGAAGCCGATGTTGTGGTGCTTAAAATAAACACTCCCAATAATGCAGGTAAGGAAAAGTATTTGTTACAAAAATTATTCAACCTAGGATCTCTAGCGTTCTCTGAAAAAGAAGAAGCAAAATTGTTGAAAATCATACAGTCAAAGCCAACCATTACGGTAATTAATTTACAAAGACCCGCAGTAATCCCCAATATCAACAAATATAGCAAGGGATTAATTGCGGATTTTTCTAGTCAAGACAATGTGATCCTTGATTTGATACTAGGCAAGTTTAAACCTGTTGGCAAACTTCCTTTTGAATTGGCATCGTCTATGGAAGAAATTTTAAAGCAAAAAGAAGACCTACCTTATGATACCAAAAACCCCTTGTATCCATTTGGTGCAGGTTTGAATTATCAATAATCTGTTACATGAAAAGCACACAACTAGTAATACTCTTATTTATTTTCTGTTTGAATCAGTCTTATCAATCCAATAACGCTGATGAGAAAAAGAAACCAGTGATTGTATGGCAGCCATCGCACCAGACAAATACGGGTGTTGATTTTAGCGAAGCTGCCACTTGTAATGCCATTGTTGAAGCGGCTATGGAAACTAAACCTCATTTAAAGGAATACAAAGTGTGGAGTTTTGGAGAGACCGGTGTACATCATGCCAATGTGGGTAGCAATACTTCTATTGCAGAAACATCGGCTGTTGTAGATGGCAAAATATCGGGTTATGCTTTTGAGATAGAAGCTGCTAATAAACTGCAGCCACAAGTATTGATTGCTGTTCACAACAATGGGGGCACTAAAAGAAATGCTGTTTGGGGTTATATACATTATGGAGACAGTTATGAAGCTGCTAATCGCGTGTTGGCTGCTAGATTAATCAAAGCTATTGCTGCTGCAACTGATTTGGAGAACAGGGGCGTATTATTAGATAGTACCACTGGAAGAAATGATTACAAATGTGCTGCAACTGGCAAATTAAGTTTTTATAGTTTGGATGAACACGTAAACAAAGCGCCTTATAGAGTATTGTTAGAAATTGGAGACAATGCCATGAGTAGGGCTTTATTAACAGACCCTGCCAAACAAAAAATTATTGGGCAGGCTATTAAAAAGGAATTATCAGCTTGGTTGGGAGAACTGAATTAAAAGAGGGTTTCTATAATTCAACTACAAGTTTTTTAAATTTGCAGGTACTGGCCAAAATCTAAAACAATTGAACTGATGCATTGTTGTTCTTTTTGATACGCTGAGAGATTGTTTTAACAGCTGAACTGATATTTATGGCAGATACTTTTTTAAAAGCCAATTGGGAAAATTTAATCATGGCTAATTACTCAGTTGACCCTGCTGTTTTAATTCCGCTTCTGCCTAAGGGCGTTGAACTAGACTATTATAATCAAAAAGCATATGTAAGTCTTGTTGGATTCCTGTTCAAAAAAACAAGCTTATTTGGCATTCCTATTCCCTTATTTGGATCATTTGAGGAAGTAAATCTTAGGTTTTATGTAAAAAGAACCTTAGGAAGAAAAATACAAAAAGGGGTTGTTTTTATCAATGAAACAGTTCCCTTTAAAATTGTGGCCATTATTGCTAATAAACTGTATAAGGAGCATTATATTTCTATACCTACCAAACATTCTATAGAACTAAGTAATCCAAAAAAAATCAGTTACTCCTGGAAAATGAATCAAAAATGGAATTCAATAAAGGTTTCAGCCAATGCACGCCAAAAGCAAATAACCTCTGGCAGTATGGAAGAATTTATTTTTGAGCGCTATTTTGGTTTTACAAAAATTGACCAACATACAACCCAGTCTTATAGAATTAATCATCCAAAATGGCTGACGAACCAATTATTAACTACAGCAGTTGATTGTGATTTTGGAGAAATGTATGGAAGCTCTTTTGCTAAATTGAACAATCAGCAACCTGATAGCATTTTTTTAGCGGAGGGCTCATCTGTTAGCGTAAATTGGAAAAGAGAGACTTTTTCAGATAATAACAATTAACCAAAATTAGAATGCACAATAACTGGCTACTAGAAAACAACGAACAAGTAAAAACATTTCACTTTAGTGATTACAAAGCGGTGATGGCATTTGTTAATGAAGTCATGCAAATAGCAGACAGACAAAATCACCATCCAAGCCTCTTGGTTGAGTATGCACTTGTTAAAGTGTCCATTACAGACCATGACTTGGGAAGGGTTTCTGAGAAGTGTATCAAATTTATGGAAGCAGTGGATTTGATAGAAACCAACAAAAAATAGCAGGTTTTATAAGATTTCACGCTTTTAAAATACCTATTCTTCCTTTAATATAAAATATCATTCAAAATAAGTATATGTACCTATTTTTAGTTAGTTTAGAAATAACCAACTAACTAAATCCTTTGTCCAATAGTATTCTTCCTAGTTTTTTATCCTCTTGCTTTTTAAAAAAAAGCTGTTTAGCTCTTTTAATGGGTTGTTGTTTTTGGGTAAATCTGATTCAAGCTCAGCCGATTGAAAAAATCTATCTAAACCCCAAAAATCCCACCATTCAAAAACAAAGCAGTTATGTAGACAGTATTCAGTTTCTGCCATTGGCATCTGTTGAAGGGATTGATTTTAATGAATACGCCAACGTTAGATTAACGGAAAAATACTTTTTGATCACCGATAATGCGGCAGGTTATTTATACATCTATTCCAAGACTGGCGCTTTTTTAAAACAAATCAATTACAAGTCTCAGGTCAAAAACCTATATCCTAATTACAATTCAAAAACCAATGAGATTATCTTCTTTGGCAATAACAGTAATTATACACTTACATCTAAAGACAGAGTAAAGATTCAATTAGATTGGAGCAATGAACATAACCTCAAGTATTTCAAAAAATATGTTATCAGTTTACAGGATACCAGTTTTGCAATTAAAAAAGCAAAGCCTACCAAATATGACCTGATTGGTGCTTATTCTTTTTATGCTGACCAGTATGTTCAAACAAAAATTAATACCAGTCCCTTATACAAAGACAGCGTAGGATATGAATTAAGCGTTTATGATAAGGAGCAATTGGTCAAAAACTATTTTCCCTATAATCGTGTCAACGAACCCAAGTTTTTATTTAGTGAAGAATCTTCCGGTATTGCACCTACTGAGAAGCCAGATCTTTCTTATTTGTTAAGGCCCTTCTGTGATACCATTTATCAATCCCTAAAAGGTGTTTTAATCCCTGTGTACCAATTGGTGATGCCGCTTGAGAATAGTCTTCCGCCTAATTTTTTCACTGATAGGCCAGACAGCAAGGCAGATAGAGAAAATTTTAAAAGAAACAATGGTTGGTTATTTCATCAAATTCGAGATTTCTATGAAACGCCTAAACTGATTTATTTAACCATCAGTTTTTTTTCACACTATGAAGTATTTGTGTATGACAAGCAAACGCATACTGCTTATAATGCCAACAAAATTAAGGGAGACGCCATGCAATACAATCTGTCTTTATTAACTCCATATAATATTGTAAGATCTGGTCAACGGTTTTATAAGTTATTAAAAGCAGATCTGATTGGTTCCTTTTTAAAACAACATCCAGAAGTGGAAGTTCCTAAAGAATTGGCGGCAGATGTAAATAAACTATCAGACAAAAATGGTTTGCTAGTAGTTGCATTCAAGCTCAAAGATTAACATGAAAAAAATTATCCTGTTCTTGATTATACTGGGTTCTGTTGAGATGGCTTTTGGCCAGACAGGAAAACTAAAACTGGTGGTCTATGATTCTACCAGTAAAACCGTGCTTGAAATGGCTACGGTAAGTCTGTTTAGGCCCGATTCAAGTTTACTCACCTATCAATTATCTGATAAGAATGGAACGGTTTCATTTGAAAAACTTCCTCTCAAAACCAAACTATTACTCAATATTAGTTATGTAGGATACAATACTTATAATGCTCCATATCTGGTAACTGGAAAAGACAGCTTGAATATCTATCTATCTTATAATGCCAAAGACAGCAGCTCTGTTGTGGTCAAAAGTGTGATTCCTGTGCGCATGAATGGCGATACCTTAGAGATTAACCCTGCTGCATTCAAATTAAAAGACCACCAAGTTGTAGAAGAATTATTAAACCAAGTGCCCGGCATGACGGTTTGGGCCGATGGTAGTATCACAGTATCGGGTAGAAAAGTGCAAAACGTTTTTGTAGACGGTAAACCCTTTGCCGGATCAACAGATCCTAGAATTGCTACACAAAACCTTTCTAAATCTGCCATTGATAAAATTCAATTATACCAAGAATTTGACAGGGAGAATATTGGAAATCAAGGAAGACAGCAAACTGATTCCATCTTGTCCATGAATATCAAATTAAAGGAGACTGCCAAGAAAGGCTATTTTGGAAAAGGTGGCGCAGGATTGGGAACGGATGACCGTTTTGAATCTGACCTTGCTTTGCAGACTTATGATAAAAAATTCAGCCTAAGTGTTGGTGGTGGATACAATAATATCAATAAAAATATTGCTAACCTAGATGAGATGATGCAAAACAATACTTATAGAACCAACAATCCCAACCTGTTTAGAACGGGTAGGTTTGGGGTAAGTGGCATAAATAAGAATCATTCAGTAGGATTTTCACTTACACAAAATTTTAAAGATGAAAACAATAGTAGACAAAACAACCGTCTCACTGCCAATTATACTTTTAGTGGTGGCGATAGTTGGGTAACCAACCTGCGCATCCAAAACAGAATAGTTGCAGGAGCGGAACAATTGATCAAAGAAGAGGGGCAGCAAGCCAGTAACAGCAACAATCATAATATTGGATTCAATTATGTAAAAAATAATTCCTACAATGATAATTTCAACGTAGGTGGTTCTGCCAGTATCAATGATAGAAAAGCTGTTTCTACCACCCTTACTGAAACCGCTGATGCCAAAGGGGCCATTCAAAGCACCAATGATGTTATAAGCAAACAAACTAGTCAATCCAATAATCAAAATTTGAATCTGAGTTATTCAAAATCTGACAATGATCAGCCATTGACTAACTTCAGTTTTAATGCTAACCTTCAAAATTCACAGTCCAATTCAGAAAGAAATGTAGTCAGCGTTTTTAAGTCTTTTACAGTAAATAATAAGGATACTTCTTATAACCGTCTTTACCTAAATGACAACAGCAATTTTGGAATTAGGGCTAATCTAGTTTATAGAGGATTGCGCAGACTTTTGTTTGGGAGATACAATTTGGGAGGAATTGACCTAAGATTTGACCAATCTTTTAATATTAATCAATCCAATAGTAACTCAAGGGTGAGTGATTATGACAGTGCCTCCAAAAACTTTATTACCAATAATAACCTCACCAATGATAATAACAGAAAGACAATGGGTTATATACCTGGTTTGTCATTAGCAAAATCCTTTAACAACAATAGATTATCTGTTTATAAAAATTTGAATATTCAAGCAAAAATCATGGAAGACTTTAGATGGGAAAATAATCAATCCTCTATAGCCTGGCGTAACCTAAACAGGCAAATGCAATTTTTCAGGTATGAAGCTAGTATCAACTATAATAGTTTCAATAGCCAGAAAAATAATTATAATCTTTCCATGAATTACAATAAGAATTTTGAATATCCTTCAATAGATGCTTTATTCACTATTGTAGATGATATCAATGCTTACAATATCACCGTAGGTAATCCCAACCTTAAAAATACCGTGATCCATAACCTTAACTTGAATGGGAACTATAATACACAGAACCAGAAATCGCCCTATGGCATCAATGCTTTTTTTGGCGCTAACTATAACTTTTCACAAAACCCAGTTACAGACAGTGTGATCAATGCCCTATCCGGAAAAAGGATTACTTATTTTATTAATGCAGACCAAAGCAAAAACTTGAATCTGAATTACAATGTGAATGTTTCAAAACGGATGAAGAAAAACACCTTGCAACTCATGTATAATGGATTCTATAATTTGGGCAATCAACCCAATTATATTGATGGTATCTATAACATTAGTAAAAGCTCAAGGTTGTCTAATCAAATTACTTTGCAGTTTTCTTTAGCAACTATGTTGGTAGCCAGTATTGCAGAAAGACTGGAGTTTAATCAAGTAAGTCAAACGGTTAGCCAACTCAACAATTTTACCAATAGTAGCAATACCACCAATATTAGCATCAACCTCAACTATCCAAAAGATTTTAGTATTGGCACTACCCTTGACCATATAAACAACTCAAGTCTAGCCAAACCTACGGTACTTTGGAATGCATTTGCCACTTATAGATTCATGAAGCAGCAAGGAGAACTAAAATTGGCTGCTATGGATATTTTAAAACAATACCAAAACATTACCAACTCTGTCAATTCTTACGGTACATCTACCAATATCACCAATGGTCTGCAGCAGTATTTTATGCTCACTTTTGCCTATTATCCTAGAAAGTTTGGGAAGAAGGGTGGAGAGGGTTTAAGGGACTAATTGAGAAATCTTCTTTAAAATAAAATCATTGTTCTGGTAAGTATTTCCATTAAAGCTTGATTTAATAATACATATTAACTCACTTTCTGAGAATTGTAAGTTGAGTTTTTTTAATTGAACTGCATCTGGCCTGATTTAAATATACCAGGGGGTAATCCTAAGTAACTATAATATCCATTTGCCTCTGATAATATTTTTGCAGCAAGCACTCCTTGCTCATTATAAATATCTATATAAATCCGCTCCATTGGGATTTTCCCATTTTCTGTTTGCTGGTAAACTGTACCCGATACCTCAGCCATTACTGTAATGGGGATTTCAATATTCCTGAATTCATTAGAACGTACAACTAATTTTATACTACCTAACTTAATTTTCCAGCTGATTTTATCAAAAATATTTTTATCAATTTTTACAAAGTATTCGTAAAAACTGAATGATGGTCGGTTATACCCCCTCGGAAATTGAACTAATCATAGAAGCAGGTGCAACAGTTGTTTTAAGCATGGCAAAAGCCATATTTGCAAAAGGCAGTTGATAACGAAAGTCTATATTAATACTTTGAAAAAGTTTTGGAGGTTGCTTTCGAAATAAAGATTTATAAGAAGTTGTAAGGAAGGGTAGAACATGGCATAAAATAAAAAACCACCTATGAAACAAATCATAAATGGTTTAAGTGGGCCTAGTAAGGCAATAGAAATATTGCCAATTTTAATCTTTCACTTCCTTTATAAATTTTCCTTTCTCATCAAAGATTACATCCTTTCCTTTAATTTCCGCTTCATAGTTTACAGCTCCTCCAGCTTTAGTAATCTTGGCAGCTCCCTTGACTGTATCCCTTTTGTAATGCTCTTTCATGTAAGCTGTTACAACAGTAGGCAGATCAGTGACTTTCATTTCCTGTTCAAACTCTAACAATGTTCCTTTGGAATCATAAATGGCAGACGCTTCTTGGCCATTCAATGTAAAGGATACTTCGAAATTACTATTTTCCTTTTCCCATTTTACATTTTTGGCTCCGGAATAGGCTTTTGAAAAAGCCGCCTTTGCCGCATCGGGGGCAACATCGTTTTTTTGAGCAATACCTGCTACTGTGATAATAAGAGCAAGTACCAATAAGATTTTCTTCATAATCATTTATTTTTTCTCAAACCTATCACTACATTTTGTTGGGATTCTGAATTTTATGCTGGTTGAGTATTAAAATAAATCATGAACACGTGTTCCTGAGATATGAAACTATATTCTATACTAAAACCGGCCAAAGTACAGATTTCATTTACTATAGCAAGTCCAAGACCTGTACTTTCAGCAGATTGTTCTTCCTTATAAAAACGCTGGAATAACTTTTGCTTATCTAAAGCTCCATTAATTGAATAATTTTTAATTGACAGTTCGTTGACTGTTAGATATATTCCAACAGATCCATGCAAAGGAGTATAGCGAATCACATTGTTAAGCAGGTTATTGATCATAATCTCTGCTAAATGCTGGTGGAAATTTAAATAAACTTCTTCTAAAATTACTGCAACTTTCAATTCTTTTGCTTTGATAATCAATTCACGTTCTTCTAATTTAGACTGCAAAATAGAAGTAAGATTAACAGGTTCAATTAGTTCAAATTGGCGGTTTTCAAGTTTGGCAAGTAAAAGCAATGACTGATGCAATCTTGAAAGTTTTAAAGTTGCATCTTCAATGGTCATCAATTGATGAACCATAGCTTCTTGTCCTTGGCTAAGTTGAAGGAGTGATTCCACTTTTGAATGTATAACTGCTAGTGGTGTCTGCATTTCATGTGAAGCATTTTCTGTGAACATTTTTAATGCATGATAATCCTGGTGAATGCGTTCAGTCATTGAATTTAGGCTAGTGTTAAGTAAATCAATTTCGTCAAGTTTTTCTCGAGGTAGTTGAAGGGCTTTCTTTTCAGCCAGCCTATAGTCTTTGATGGTGCCAATGGTTGTATAGAAAGGTTTCCACAATACAGTTACTAGCTTCCTGTTAATCAGATAGTTAGAGAGTAATATCAAAGCAATCATCAAGATTATCACCAAGATGATCATTTGTAACAAATCCTCCGTTTCCGTTTTAGATTGGTTGATAATAACCCTATATAGGCGTCCCCCTGCAGCTATTGTAAATACCAATTGTCGAACATGTTGTATTTCATTTTCCAGTTTGTTGAAAGCTTCTGTTGTAGTTGCTTTGGGAAGGGCAATGGGTTTATTGATTAATATATATTCTGTCCATTGATGTTTTGTGGTCAGTGGTTCTGGCACTTCTTTATGTTCCTTAACAAAGTCTACAATCTCGGATTGTTCAACAAGCAGGCCGCGGTCTAGTTGACTAGTAAGTACATAATCAAGAACAAAATAGAATGCAATGCTGCCAACTACAAAAGTAATTATGGTAGATGTTAAATTAACCCGATTGTATTTGTCAAATAATTTCATAGTAGCTGCATTTTATATCCTTCCCCATAAATGGATTTGATGCAATCCTCTCCGCCTGTAGCAACAATTTTTTTTCGAAGGTTCTTAATATGCGAATAAATAAAATCATAGTTGTCGGGAAAGTCCATACTATCCCCCCAAAGATGTTCTGCAATTGTATTTTTGGATAGTACCCGGTTTTTATTGATGACTAAGAACAAAAGTAATTGAAACTCTTTTTGTGTTAATTCAACAGTTTTGCTACATATAATAACGGATTTACTAACAGTGTCAATCTGTATATCACCTGCGCTTACAACAGATTGCCCGTTAAAGTTTTTCCTTCTAATAATCGCGGCTATCCTTACACTAAGTTCGGCAATATGGAAGGGTTTAATCAGATAATCATCGGCTCCAAGCTGCAAACCCTCTATTTTGTCTTCAAGGGTACCGCGAGCAGAAATGATGATTACCCCATCTGTTTTTTTATCAAGCTTTAGATAATTCAAAAGATCTAGGCCTGAACCACCCGGTAGCATAATGTCTAACACAATACAATCATAGCTGTAATAGTCAATTTTTTCTAACGCAGCTTTGTAACTGAATACGGATTCACATAGATAACCAGCCGCACTTAGGAACTCCACCATACTTTGGTTCAAGGTAATTTCATCTTCAATAATCAGAATTTTCAATTGCAGCCCAGTTAAGGTTGTAAAATACAGTTTAATTTTGGAGAGAATCTGAAGTCGTAACTAAATCCTAGTTCAGATTTGCAACAGAATTTGTTTTTTATTTTGAACTATGAATTACAAAAATCAAATATTATTTTTTCTTGCCTTGTTTTTTGTCCCGGTTTTTGCCTTAGCCCAGTCCAGTGTATCTATTTCAGGTTTAACAAGGCATGGTAAAAGCAAAGCCCCAATATCTTATGTAAGCATTCTAATCAAAACTAAAAAAGACAGCAGTTTTGTAGGCGGTACCATCACTAACGAGGAGGGAAGGTTTACGCTTAGTGGAATCAAAAGCGGCACCTATTTAATGGAAGCTTTGTTAGGAGGCTATGTTAAGCATCAGCAAGAAATAATTGTTGGTACACTTAGCGCCTATCTAGACCTTGGTAACATTGAACT
Source organism: Chitinophaga pinensis (assembly GCA_943372255.1). GTDB lineage: Bacteria > Bacteroidota > Bacteroidia > Chitinophagales > Chitinophagaceae > Sediminibacterium > Sediminibacterium pinensis_M. Next base: position 15,379 of record CALRXZ020000001.1, on the reverse strand, counting down.
GTTTGAAAACGTAAACAAGCTAACTGATGTAATTGTTACAGCTTCTAAGCAGAAAGATGGGGTAAATGAAAAAATGGACAAAAAGGTATTTGCGGTAGGCAATAACATTTCACAAGCAGGAGGATCAGTTTTGCAAGCCATGCAAAACCTACCAGGAGTAACTGTTCAAGATGGAAAAGTGCAACTTAGAGGCAATGACAAAGTTGCTATATTAATTGATGGCAAACAAAGTGCCATTACGGGTTTTAACGGTCAAACTGGGCTTGACAATTTACCAGCTTCGGCAATTGAACGTATAGAAATCATCAACAATCCTTCGGCTATTTATGATGCAAACGGGAATGCAGGCATCATCAATATCATTTACAAGAAAAATAAACAGGAAGATTTTAATGGGAAGATTGGGATTATGGGAGGGCTTGGTGCTCTTTGGGAAAGGAAACCAAATTTGCCAACAATCAGACCGCAGTTTAGTGCAACACCAAAACTCAATCCATCAATTTCTTTAAACTACCGAAAGAATAAACTCAATACATTTCTCCAAGGGGATTGGTTATATACACAGACCCTGAACCGAAACGAATTTTCAGAAAGAACTTATTCCAATGGAATAGTCATTAACCAACAAGTAAAGCGGAACCGTACAACCACTTTTGCAACGGTTAAAACTGGGATTGACTGGACACCGGATGCATCTAACAGCTTAACGGTATCTGGCTATTTTAATCGTGAGAAAATTCTGGATGATGGAGATGTTCCATATTTCAACAAAGACTTTTCACAACGTTTACGCTTGTGGCAGTTTCTGGAAGACGAAGTTAAATATACAGCTATAGCATCGGCTAGTTATCAGCATAAATTCAAACAACCAGGACACCAACTTACAGCTGGATTCAATTACACTTTTCACCGGGAAGATGAGCAATATTTCTTCACCAATATCATGCCTACTTTTACTGGTCAAGACGCTTTCAAGTTGTTATCTGACGAACATGTTTCGGATTTAAATGTAGATTATGTGAGACCCTTAAAACACGGCAGGATTGAAACAGGCATGAAGTTCCGCTACCGCTCAATTCCTACTAACATGCAGTTTTTCCCAGGACTGAACTCACCAATTGATAGCAACGCAGGAGGTTGGGCCAATTATAAAGAAGCTATTCCAGCAGTATATGGGAACTATGTTTTTGAAAACAACAAAATAGAACTAGAAGCGGGAATCCGCATGGAATACGTTAAAGTGGATTATGAAGTGAATCCAACTCATCCTACATATACTTCAGATGGATACAATTATGCGAAACCTTTTCCAACTATTCGCTTTGGATACAAGGTTAACAACCGCAATAAATTAACCGCATTTTTCAACCAACGGGTAGATCGTCCCAATGAAGTTGATATTCGAATTTTCCCAAAATATGATGAACCCGAATTACTCAAAGTTGGAAACCCAACATTGCGTCCTCAATTCACAAATAGGTTTGAAATTGGGTACAAATTGGGCTGGTCAAATGGAAGTTTAACAACTTCCATCTATCACAATAGCGTTAATGCTACTATAACAAGAATTGCTACCATTGTTCCCGGAAATACTTTAATCTATAATATTTTTCAGAATGCAGGGAAAAGTAGCGCAACCGGCATAGAAACATTCCTTCAACAAGAATTTTCAAAATCTTTTACGGCTAATTTAAGCGGGGCATTGTACCACAATATTATCAATGCTTTTACCATAAACAATAAATATCCAGTACCTACTATTTATTCTATTGAAGAAACATTTATTACTTCGGGGAATCTAAAAGCAAACTTATTTTTTAAGTTACCAGGAAAAACAGATTTACAATTAACAGCAATCTGGTTAGCGCCTGATATTATTCCACAAGGAAGAATAGAATCGCGTTTTTCAATGGATTTGGGTGTCAAGAAACAAATTCAAAAAGGAAAAGGGGAACTTTTTTTGAATGCAACCGATTTGTTTAATACACTGGTTTTGACCAAAGTAATTATAGGTAATGGATTTACTTTAAGGAGTTCCGATTATTTGGAAACCCAGGTGTTTAGGCTGGGATATAGCTACAAATTTTAAGCGGTTTTTTATGCAAAATGTTTATACAAATAAAAAACAGCGAGGAAGCAAAAGGGAGAACTAACATTGGCAGACTGGGAAGAAGGGAGGCAAGGGCAGGTTTGATTAAAGAAATACCTATTTTGCTCTTATTGCGCGAATAGTCCAAAATGGGATTTCTCTTCCCTCAACATTATTGATTTCTATCTCTCTAAATGGCCCAGTAAGCATTCTGAACCGTCTACTGATATAGAAATCCTTATCCTTATTTTGAGTTAATTTGACAAACTCATCAAAGTCATATGTTCCATCTATCTTTTTAGGCAATTTTTGAAAGTTGGAATTATTCAAATTGCTGACCTTACCATTGAACTTGATCATCAATTCTGTTAATTTGACAAATGCGTGATTCACTCCATCTGGCGTATTCCTAAACCGGCATTTATATTCACCATTATTTGTAAGAAACCAACCTTCATTTTCAATGCCATTATTGACGTCTGAATTTGACTGATTAAAATTTGTAGTCACTTCAGGTAATTGTGCTTTTAATGCACTCACTGAAAGACAAAATAGAAGAATGGCTAGTAGTCTCATATTTTAAAGATAGTATGCAGTTTAAAAATTCATTGAATGGCCACCCGAAAACCGCTGTAAGCATAACGAAAACCGGGTTCGCTACTACCACGGCTAGCATTTCTACAACCTAGGGCTGGTGTAGTAGCACAGCCTCCTCTTATTACACGTGTACCCCTAATTTTATCATCCTTTTTATTGTCTTGAGCAAATGTATAGGCTTCAAAGATATACCAGTCCAAACACCATTCCCAAAGATTGCCTGTCATGTCATAAAGACCTAGTTCATTTGCTTTTTTTTGGGCTACTGCATGAACCAAATTATTGCTATTGTTTTTGTTCCAAGCAACAGTATCTATGTTTTGTCCCCCACTATATTGATAGCCCTTGCTTTTTTTGCCACCCCTAGCTGCAAACTCCCATTCTACTTCTGTTGGTAATCTATATTGCTTTCCGGTTTTATTGCTTAACCATTTACAATAAGCCATGGCATCTTCCCAGCTTACATTAGCAATAGGATCTTGATCAACCCATCCCCCTTGGGGAGATTTGGGCATAGGAAGACCAGTTTCATTGCAATAGGTTTTCCATTGCAACACAGTAGTCTCTGTTTTGGCAAGCCCAAAAGTTTTTACAGTTACGCTATGTACAGGTAGTTCATCCTTTTCACCTACTCCCAATTCATCACCCATTTTGAAAGAGCCACCTTTCACCTTTATCATTTCAGGATATTGTTGGGCATTCAGATTAGACCCGTACAATAGGGTCACTATGAAAAGGAATAGGAAATGTAGTTTCATTTATTCATTTATTGACTTAAACTAATAGAGCCAATGATTTATTGTATAAAATTTTGTGATGTTAGAGTAATAAAAAAGCAGTTATGAAATTTACTTCATAACTGCTTGATTTACAAGTGGATCTAGTAGTGTATAATCTTAAGCCCCCTGACTATCAGGATTTCTAGGATTTTATTTATGCTTTTACCTGTTTGTTGGGGAAACAGGTATTAATTCCAACCTCCACCCAGTGCTCGGTATATATTGACCTTTGCTTGCAATTGCTTTAGTTTAGTTTCAATTAATTCAATTCTTGAATCAAGGGCTTCCCTTTGTGTTAGCAAAACTTCAATATAATCTGCTTTAGAAGAAATAAACAATTTGTTAGAAATATCTACAGACTGATTAAGAATTTCAACTTCTTTAGCCTTGGTCTCGTAACTATTTTTATAATTGTTGATGAATGATAAATGATTAGCTACTTCAATGAATGCACTTAGGATGGTACGTTCATATTGATAAGCAGAAATGATCTGTTTTTCATTGGCATTTTGATACGCAGCTTTGATGCCATTTTTATTAATCAATGGTCCAACTGCATCACCTACTAAATTAAAAAGCAATGATTCTGGTGTGAATACAAAACCAGGATTAAATGCCGTAAATCCGGTACCAGCACTTAACCTAAAAGATGGGTAAAAATTAGCTCTTGCCACTTGTACATCCAACTTAGATGCAGCCAATGCTAATTCTGCTTGTCGAATATCAGGTCTATTTAATAATAATTGTGATGGAATACCAGTTTGTACGTTTTCAACTGGGATGTCATTGAACATAGCATTTGTTCTTGCAACATGTTTAGTAAATCTGCCAGCAAGAAAATTTATTTTATTCTCTGTTTCTACAATTTGCTGTTGTATATTATACTGCAGATTTTGGGTGTGCAATAATTGCGCATCAAATCGGTTTACTGCTAGTTGAGATACTTTGGCCGCCTCTTTCTCAAGCTTTACCATCCGTAATGCATTTTTTTGCAATTCAATATTCTGTTGCACTATTGACATCATATTGTCAAGCGCTAATAATTCATAATAGGAGCTTGAAATCTCTGCAATCAAATTGGTTACAAGAAAATTTCTACCCTCAATGGTTGCAAAGTATTTTAATGTTGCAGATTTTTTTGCATTCCTTAGTTTTTTCCAAACATCTAATTCCCAAGAGGCATAAATTCCAACCCTAAACTCACCAATATGCTTTGGTGCTTTATCTGGATTAGCTTTTAAATCCTCTTCAGAAAGACCATCCCAAGTGTATCTTCCTGTTTTATCTACTCCTGCAGCACCAGCAACATTGACAAAGGGTAAATATTCTCCTTTTCGTGCTTGAATTTCATTCTTGTCAATTTCAATTTCTCTAAGTGCAATATTTAATTCCTGATTGTTCTTTATTGCAGAATCAATAATGGCAATCAAATAAGGATCCGTAAAGTACTCACGCCATTTGATGGATGCAATATTGGTTGAATCTTGAGGTGTATTATAATATGCGGGTACTGTTTTGTTTTCTTGCTTGCTAACAAGAGCCGGTATTTTACAGGCAGCAAAACAGATGATAGCCAATAAGACTAGAATTTTATTGTTCATTGTTAGTCCTCCTTATTCTTTTAATGATGTTTTTAATCTGCTTAGTTAATGCGGTATCTTCTTTGCTTTCTACATAGTCTTCTGTCAATGGGTTCAAATCTTCTCCTTTAATGAGTGATCTGCCTTCTTGAAGTTTTGCAAAAACGTAATAAAGACCTGGAATAACTATGACACCAAAAATGGTCCCGAACAACATTCCTCCAAGTGCAGATGCACCAATAGTATGGTTTCCAACTGCGCCAGGACCTTTTGCCAAAACAAGTGGAATTAAACCAGCAATAAATGCAAAGGAAGTCATAAGGATTGGGCGAAAACGCGCTTTAGCACCTGCAATGGCTGATTCTAAAGCTGTTGCTCCTTGATTGTGTTTTTGCACCGCAAACTCAACAATCAATACTGCATTCTTGCCCAGCAATCCTACAAGCATAATCAATCCAACCTGTGCATATACATCATTAGACAAATTCATTGCCTTTAATAAGAAGAATGATCCAAAAACACCAGGGAAGATAGAAAGCAATACAGCAAATGGCAAAAAGAAGCTTTCATATTGTGCTGATAAGATGAGGTATACAAAGAAGATGACTACTAAGAAAATATAAAGTGCTTCATTTCCTCTTCTTGATTCATCAAACGAGATACCTTCCCATGCTATATCATATCCTCTTGGCAAAGACGTCTTTGCTACTTCTTTAATGGCATTAATGGCATCACCAGATGAATAGCCTTTTGCAGGGACACCATTGATTAAGGAGGAGATATAAAGATTATACCTAGAAATCTCATTAGGTCCTTGCGTTTTTTTAATACTCATGAAAGCAGAATAGGGAACCATTTCACCATGTTCATTTTTAATAAACATGTTTAAAATATCAGATGGCTGCTTTCTGAATTCTGGAGAAGCTTGTGTATATACTTTATAATAATTGTTAAAACGTATAAACCCTTGCTCATAAGTACTTCCAACCATAATGTTTAAGTTCTCCATGGCTTCTCCAATAGATACACTTTTTTGCATGGCTAAACTGTTATCAATTAAAATTTCGTACTGCGGATATTTTGCAGAATAAAATGCGAACAATCCACTGAGTTCTTTTCGCTTTTTTAATGCTTCAACAAACTCTATATTTACCTTATCAAACTCTTGGTAATCCACATCACTTCCTTTGTCTAACAAACGCAGCGAGAAACCATCTGATGTTCCATAACCCGGAACAGCAGGCGGTTCAAAGTACTCTATGTTTGCTGGAAGGTCTTTTGATTTTTCCTCAAGCTCTTGTATCACTTCTTTTACCGAGTGTTTTCTTTCTGACCAATCCTTCAAGTTAATTAAACAAGTACCCGCATTTGAACCACGCCCTTCCGTAAGAATTTCATAACCAGCAAGTGAAGTCACAGATGAAACGCCTTCTACTTGTTTTGCAATCATTTGAAGTTTTCTAGATATTTCATTGGTACGCTCCAAAGTAGTTCCTGGAGGTGTTTGAATGATGGCGTAAACTTGTCCTTGATCTTCATTAGGAATAAATCCAGCAGGAAGCACTTTATTAATACCCATGATACCCAAACCAAAAACAATCAAAATACCAAAAGTCAATACTTGTCTGTTGACAATTAAGCCAAGGAATTTTTCGTACTTGTCAGTAGCACGATCAAATTTTTTGTTGAACCAATTTAAGAAAAGATTTACGGGTGATTTTTTCTTACGTTGTCCATGTGTATTCTTAAGTAAAATAGCACATAACACTGGTGTGAGTGTTAAGGCCACAAATCCTGAAATCACAATGGAACTTGCCATGGTAAGTGAAAACTGACGATACAATACACCTACAGGACCAGTCATAAAGCTAACAGGAATAAATACAGAAGCCATTACTAATGTAATTGCAATGATGGCACCACTAATTTCCTTCACTACTTTTTGTACAGCTGCATATGCAGATATATTTTCTTCTTCCATTTTTACGTGCACAGCCTCAACCACTACAATAGCATTATCAACTACTATACCAATAGCAAGTACCAATGCAAATAGCGTAATGAGGTTGATACTTATACCAAAAGCATTCATGAAAATAAATGCACCAATCAAAGAAACTGGTACCGCAAGAATTGGAATAATAGTTGAGCGCCAGTCACCCAAAAAGATAAAAACAACTAAGGCAACTAGTAAAAATGCCTCTACTAAAGTGTGTAATACTTTTTCAATGGAGGCATCTACAAATTTTGAGACATCGTAATTGATTTCATAATCAATACCTGGAGGGAAGTCTTTTTTTAGTTCTTGTAGTTTTTCTTTTACATCGTCAATGACAATTCTTGCATTACTTCCTGGATTTTGCTTTAATACCAATGAAGCAGATGGATGTCCGTCTTTATTGGAATAAATATCTACAAACTCAGAACCAACTTCTACTTTAGCTACATCTTTTAGTTTTAAGATTTCGCCTTCTGCGTTGGCTCTAACAATAATATCTTCGTATTGCTCAGGTTTATTGTACCAACCTTTATAGGTGAATACATATTCCTGAGATTGTGCAGTTTTGCCAGAGCTCAAACCCACACGACCCGGACGAGCCAAGACACTTTGTTCGTCTATAGATTTTAATACATCTTTTGCAGAAATATTATAGGCCCTCATGCGTTCCGGATTTAACCAAACTCGAATGGCAAAAGAGCGGCTACCAATTGCTTGGGCAAAGCCCATACCTTTTATACGTTGCAGTTCAGGTAGGATAAACGTATTGGCATAGTTGAATAAAAATTTCTCATCTACACTATTATCCTTACTATAGAGGTTTAGGTACATCAACATACTTGGTTGCATGGGAGAAATGACCACACCCTCGCGTTGTACCAGCGGAGGAAGATTGGTCATCACCTGATCTACTCTTGATTTTACCCTTACTGCTGCAAGCGTTGGGTCTGTTCCCGGTTCAAAGATGACTTCAATACTTGCCTCACTGGCACTTGTGGCGTCTGATAGCATGTATTGCATACCCTGCACCCCATTAATTGCGCGCTCCAAAATGGTAAGGGTTGATTTTACCAATACATCTGCATTTGATCCCGGGAACTCAATGGCAATATTTACCCTAGGTGGTGCAATTTCTGGGAACTGTGCAATCGGAGATTTTGTGATTGCAATGATACCAGTAAAGACTATTGCTAATGACAAAGCAATGGCAAGTACAGGCCTTTTTATAAAATTATTAAACATGTTTGTTTGATTTTCTTGCCTTTATTCGGCGTGAATGTTTTTGATTCCTGCCAATTCTTTTTCAAGAGAAACAAAATTGTATTTGATCTTTTCGTTGTTCTTTACTTTACCCAAACCTTCCAAAAGAATTTTATCGGTTGGCTTTAATCCAGATGCAACTATATATAGATGAGAAATTTCTTGTGCAATTGTGATTTGGCTAGATCTAATCATTCCTTTTTCATCAACTATATACACGTATTTTTTATCAAGTACATCAAACGTTGATTTTTGTGGAATAATGATAGCATTTCTTAAACGTACTGGCATCATAATATTACCCGTTTCACCATGACGAAGAATACCTTTTGGATTTGGGAATGCCGCCCTACATGCGATGTTTCCTGTTTCGTTATTAAAATCTGCTTCAATGGTTTCAACATAACCGCTTGTCTCAAACAGTTTATTATTGGCCATTTGCAATAAAACTTTTTGCTTTTCCTTTGATTTTACCTTTTGGATATAATCCAGGTATTCTGATTCTCCCACATTAAAGTACACCCACATTTTACTGTTATCAGAAAGACTAGTAAGCAACTCCCCTTCATCTATTAAACTTCCAAGACGTGTGTGAAATTTGTCCATGATACCATCGAATGGCGCATGAATTTCAGTGAAACTAAGATGCGCTTGAGCCAATTGCAATTCTGCTTTAGCCTTATCAAGCTTGGCTTTTGCCAATGCTAACTCACTTGCAGAAACAACATTGTTGTCTGCTAATCCTTTAGTGTTTTTATATTCTATTTCAGCAAAGTTGAGTTCAGCTCTTGCTTTAGCAACTTCTGCTTCATAAATCGCGGGCATTAATTTGAACATTAACTGTCCTTTTTTTACAAACTGACCTTCGTCTACAAATATTTTTTGTAGATAGCCTTTCTCTTGTGACCTAAGTTCAATATGGTTGGCAGAATGAATCTGTGCCACATATTCTTTATAGATAGTTGTATCCGTTTGAATAGGGCTTGTAACTGTAAATGTTGCTTCTTTTACAGTTTCTGCTTCATGTTCTGAACAAGATGCAAAAAGCATGATAGTTGCCATATAGGCAATGATTAAAAGTCCTCTCATTAAATTTATTTTGACTGATTGATGAATACAAGAATAGAAAGCTACAAGCATGGAAATGCCTGTAAACAAGACGCAATAAAGGAGCGAAAGATTACAATAAGGTTATGCTAAGTGGCTCTTCCAAGAATGGTAGAGTATGAAGAAAGGGAGGTCAACTTTGTGTTGATTATTGGATGCTAATCTTTTGGAAAGAGTATTTATAACATTTGAATAGTGAAATACGTTGAATATTTGATAGCTGGCAATGAACCCATTTACATGTTCTTGTTCATCGTGTACATCGTCTTCATCTTCCGACTCAGCTTCTACAAAAAGACTTATTTGAGGATCTTGCTGATCTGTTGTTCCCGTTTCAAAATAATTATTGTGAGTAAGTTCAGACCTCAGGTCTGTGAATCCAAAACTATTTTGTAGGGTATCAAATGAAAGATGCTGAAAAAGAAAGGCAATACATAGTAGAACAATAAATCGAAAATTGATTAATCTTTTAAGTTGCGTACTTTTCATATGACGCTTGATTTCTACAATAATCTTTTGATGCATTACGCTTCGAAAATAAGCTAAAACAGTTATTAACCTTTGTTTTCTTCTAAAAACACAAAAATTGTCAGAAACTTGGCTGAAGCATATATTTTTAGATTATTTCTGTGATGTCTAAAATATTTGAGTTTTAAGAAATTTTATTCTTTGTTTTTCAGTAAGTATTGTTGCAAGATTCCCATCACTACAAATAATGTTGGACCAATTAAAAATTCATTGACGTCATCCATGTACAGTCTTAGAAACAGGGGAAGTGGTTGAATGATCCAATAGTAAGCACCTAAAGACATTAAAAAGAAAAAACCTGATAGATGTATCAAATGCCATAGGGTTTTCATCCAAGTAATCTTTTCTAGGGACAGATGCCAAACCCCAATTAAATAAACTGAAATTAACACTATGAATTTTATAAAATGCCTTATTATTCTGGGAATTTCAGATTTGTAACTTGCCTCCCTGAAAAACAATTGATAACAAGAATATATGATTACAATAACAAACAATCCTCTCCAGAATTTCTTAGGCATACTCTCCATTTAGTTTCTGATTGATCTTAACAAAACCATACCACATATAAAAGATGGCCAAATAGGTAATAATCTTAAACACGTAATGATGTGCAAAATCTGTTAGATTGGGATAGGAATTATTCAGCAGTGCTAAACCCGTACAACGACAGATGTTTAAGAATGTGATGAATATAATACCTATAATAGCATAGATTATTTTCAAATAAATCTTACCTGGATAAGCTATCATAAACCCTATAAACAATACAAACAAACTAAGACCATTGCATCCGTCTGCAATACCAATTAACCTTTTGGGACCTATAAAAATGGTGGCTTTTTCAGTAACCTCACTAGCACCTTCAAAGAATTGAACATTTGACAACTCTTTACAGTAAGCCAAATTGGTTTGTTTAATCCATCCTATAAAACTAGCTGTGCTATTTCCCACAAACATGGATAAAGGACTATCAATGATTCTATCGGGTAATAAAAAAATGGAATAGATTAATTCCCAAACAATAAAAACAGCCAACGCACGCCATAGAAATATTTTCACTGGCTTGGGGATTTGTTGTATTGCAGTTTTTATTTTTTGGAATAATTTCATTTTGAATAGCTTAAAAAATCAATAAATCTTACGCTATAGATTTTCTGAGTAACTGTTTCTTCTCATTCTCAATTCCTTAATGCCATAACCTATTCCTAATTCAACCAACAAACTAATGCCCACAACTATGGGAACATCAGGATCTCCACTGGATCTGTCTTGATATACGCATCAATGCTTCGCATCGTGATAAAAATGATAATTAGGATAACAATTTTTATTGTTCACAAATAAAATAAACAAAAATGCATTTGAGATGATAATGAAAAAATTTAATCAAAAGCAACTCATTATCGCCTTGGTTATCGCATTAATATCCGGTATAAATGAAGGACAATGATTCTATTGGGTAATAAAAAAGCAGCTATGATTTTTACATCATAACTGCTTGATTGTCAAGTGGGCCCAGTAGGGCATGATCCTACGACCCCCTGATTATGAGTCAGGTGCTCTAACCAACTGAGCTATAGGCCCGAAAACAACGGGGTTGTTTTCAAAATTGTCTATGTCAAATCCCGTTTATCTCTCTAAACGGTTCCATTTCTTAGTAGATGGGCGGCAAAAATAGCCATTTCAGGCGTTTTTCCAAACCCGATCTTGGACTAATCCTAATTTGTTTCTTTTGGCGCCTCGGGTGCCGGTCCGTTGGGTTCACTTGCTCCGCTTGGGCGGGGCCGCTCTGGCCTGGGTATACTGGGCGTAATGGGTCTGTTTGGTCCGCCTCCCTCTGGTCTTGGACCATTGGGTCTATTGCCACTTGGTCTTGGTGCACCTGAACGTTGACCATCGCCGTTAGGCCTAGGCCCACCAGATCTACCACCGTTACCGCTATGACCACCCTGACCACCTGAACGTCCACCACCATTACCACCACGGCCACCGTTTCTTCCACCGCTGCCGCGATGCGCACGTGGATTGTACTCCGGTGCTGGACCAAATTGTTCTGGTACGGGTGACTTTGTTACGGGTTTGCCCAAGAGTTCTTCAATGCGCGCAAATTTCTGTTGCTCCTGCTCACTGATAAAAGTGTAGGCAGTACCCTCAGAAGATGCACGGGCCGTACGCCCAATCCGGTGAACATAGTCTTCTCCGTCATTGGGCACGTCATAATTAATTACCAGGTCAATGTCTTCAATATCAATGCCTCGGCTCAGGATATCGGTGGCTACCAAGATCTTGAGTTTCTTATTTCTAAAGTCTTGTAATACTTGTTCACGCTGGGTTTGCTCTAGGTCAGAGTGAATTTCTTCAATAGAAAATCTAGCACGCTTGAGTTCATTACTCAATGCTTTTACGTTCTGTTTTTTGGAGCAGAACACAATCACACTTTGAAAATCCTTTTGACTCAACACATATTTTACCAATGGAATTTTCTGACCCTCATACACCACAAATGCTTCCTGTACAATTTTCTCTGGTGGCTTTGAAATGGAAATATTTATTTCAAGCGGATCAACCAAAATCTTACGAGCCATCTCGCGCATTTTCATGGGCATGGTAGCTGAGAAGAGTAGGTTCTGTCTTTGCTTGGGCAAGAAAGAAATGATCTTCATGATATCGTCATTAAAACCCATGTCTAACATACGGTCTGCCTCGTCTAAGATCAGGTATTTCAAACCCTGCAATTTTACATAGCCCATATTTAAGTGGGCAATCATGCGGCCGGGTGTACAGATCACAACATCAACACCGGTGCTCAGGGCTTTCTTTTCAATGGCAAAAGAATTACCATCGCCACCGCCATAAACGGCAATAGAACTAACAGATGTAAAATAAGAAATACCCTCCATGGCTTGCGCAATCTGCACGGCCAATTCACGCGTTGGAACAATCACCATGGCATTGATATGGTGGTCAGAATGCGGGGTGGTAATCAATTTATTCATTAGGGGCAGAAGAAAAGCGGCGGTTTTGCCCGTTCCTGTTTGAGCAGATACAATTAAATCTTTACCATCCAATATGGGCTGCATCACTTGTTCCTGAACCGGAGTTGCCGTGGTATAACCCATAGCGTCTATCCCATCCATTAATCTTTCGTCTAAACCAAATTCACTAAAATTCAAAATAATTACCTTTTTATGTATAAATGTAAAAGTAAACGATTTTCTACTCAGGTGCATTATCTTTAAATTGTATAAAGTAGGCACTATGCAGCATGTAGGTAGAATCTTTTCCTTTTTACTCTTTATGAGTTTTTATGTGGGCAATTTGAATGCTCAAGAAACGGCTGCAAAACCAGCCATAGATACCACTAGTTCAGATGGTTTGTTTCAAGCTGCAAGGTCCGCAGCTTTTGATCAAAAAGACTATCCATTGGCCAAACGCTATTGTTTTAAAGCCTTGGAAAAAAGTCCCAATTATGCAGATATTAGAATCTTTCTTGGACGTTTGTATACTTGGACAGACAAGGTAGACAGTGCTAAAACCTGTTTTGAAACCGTGTTACAACGTGAGCCAGATTATGAAGACGCTTCTATTGCTTATGCAGATTTGCAATATTGGAATGACCATTACAAAGAAACCATTGCCATTTGTGATGCAGGTTTAAAAGCCCATCCTGATTCAAAAGATTTGTTGATTAGAAAGGCAAAAGCATTGTCTGCTTTAAAAGACTATGCTGGTGCGATGGCCATTACAAGTGCACTATTAAAAACTGATAATAACAATGCTGCAGCTAGGTCTTTAGAAACCAGTATTAAAGATGAATCAGCTAAGAACAAAATTGGCATCACTTATGACTATACTTATTTTGACAAACAATTTGACGCGCCATGGCATTTGGTGAGTGTAGACTATGGTAGATCAACCAGCTTGGGTTCCGTAATTGGACGCATCAATTACGCTAATAGATTCTCATCTTCTGCCACGCAGTTTGAAATAGATGCTTATCCAAGAATCAACAAAACTTTTTATAGTTATGCCAGCTTAGGATTTGGTGACAACTCCGGAATTTTTCCAAAATTCAGAGCAGGCTTTTCATTATACGCCAACTTACCCAAGAGCTTTGAAGCAGAACTGGGTTTTAGGTATATGAAATTTAGCGGTGACCCCACTTGGATATATACCGCTTATTTGGGTAAATATACTGGCAGTTGGTTATTGGGTGCAAGAGCCTATATTACCCCTAGCAATTTTGTAAAAGAGGTTTCTGTTACTTATAATGTGCTGGCGCGATATTACTTTGGCGGTGCAGACGACTATTTTGGATTTGTGGGTGGTTATGGTATTTCTCCAGACGACCGATACAATAACATTCAATTAAATGGTACGCCATTAGATACCTACAAATTAGGTGCAGCTTACAAGAAGAAATTAAACATACACAATATTCTTACAACCGATTTTACTTGGTTTAATCAAGAATATCTACCAGGTACCAAGGGTAATCAATATATAATCAGTGTTGGATGGCTGTTCAGGTTTTAAAGAAAAAACGGATTTGGAAAGATCTACGATTTTTCATCTTTCTAATTGCCCTACTTCCATTATGGATGTGGTTGTTTTGGCTATTAACGCCCAAAAAGGAATTTGCTGTAGCTATTATAGACAAAACAGTATTGAATAATCGCAATCAAGAACACAAGTCCTTGATCTGGATTTTACAACACGAAAAACTGGTTAAGCAAAACAAGGAGTTCTATATTGGTACACAAGACTATTTTGGATTTTTTCCGGGCGATAGTGGCAAGTACCGAATTAAGGGTTTAGAAAGATTCAATGAACCAAAACTGAATCAATTAGTGAGTGATTGTGATATGGTATACGTTACAGACACTTATGGCGTATACACCCAAGAGTGGCATCAACTAACAGTTTTGGGCGATAGGTCTTCCTTGATTTATGGGGGATTAAACGAACAGGATTTCTATTTTCTAAACGCCATGAAAAAGGCCGGCAAATTAGTGTTAGCAGAACACAATACCATTTGCTCACCCACCACTGAGACCGTAAGAAATCAATTTGAACAAAGTTTTGGGATTAAATGGTCTCACTGGAATGGACGCTATTTTAACTCTTTTGATACAATCAAGAATCCAGAATTACCCAAATGGCTATACCACAATTACATGCAACAACATGGTGGAGCTTGGCCTTTCAAAAATGCAGGAATAGCTTTTGTAAACCTCAACGACCAAGTGGTGGTGTTAGAAAAAGAGCAACATATTGGATTAGCTGATTTTCCAAAAATTCTTGCAACAACCACAACTCAAAAACACTACAATTTACCTGCTAGTATTGAATACAATTATTGGTTTGAAATCATGGATGTAGATAGTAGTCAAAATGAAGTGTTGGCCAATTTTGAATTGCCAGTCAGTAAATTAGG